>NZ_FZLB01000007.1:0-31063 GCF_900196775.1 Helicobacter bizzozeronii | reverse complement strand
AGTCATTATTTATTGTGGCAAAAATGTATCCAACTTCATGAGCCCATTGCGATCTTAGAAGATGATGTTCATTTAAAACCTCACTTTTTTGAGAGATTGGACTTTTTGCAAAAACATATAGATAAAATAGGCTATATACGCTTGTCGCATAACACGCACCACAAAATTTGCAAGAGACCTACAAAATTTCCCCGCATATTTGAAGTCGTCCAATTCACGCTAGGCATTGGGGCGATGGGTTATTGCCTCACGCCTAAAGTGGCGCGCAAGTTCATTAAAGCGAGCCAAAAATGGGTGATGCCCGTGGATTGGGTGATGGACAACCACGCCTTGCATGGGGTTAGAAACCTAGTATTTGAGCCCTTCATTATTGGTGAAAATGAGCAAGCCATGCAATCTAGCATTGATAGACCGCCCTCCACCCAAAAGGTCTCCCCCCTCGTGCAGCTGTGTAGTAAAATAGCCCACTTTCGCTTTGAACTCTATTTTTGGGTGTATGCCACCATGCGGGCATCTTAACACGAGGAAACCATGCACATTTTTGTAATCCACCTCTCCAAACAGACTTGTTTAAAACATAGCCTCAAAGAACGCAACATTGAGTCTTTGTTAGAGAGTTTGCAAAATCCTAAACACCCTGTAGAAGTTTTTGATGCGATCTATGCCAAAACTTCTAAGGGCTTGCACCCCTTAGTGCAAAAACATGTTCACCCCTACTTTGTGCATACCAATTTGAACTTGGCGGGAAAGTTGTTGGGGGGGGGGGAGCTTGTGTCCTTACTTAACGCATGCTGGTATAGCCTTAAATATGGTGGTAAGGCCATGAGTGGGGGGGAATTGGGTTGCTATGCGAGTCATTATTTATTGTGGCAAAAATGTATCCAACTTCATGAGCCCATCGTGATCTTAGAAGATGATATTGATTTAGAATCGCACTTTTTTGAGAGTTTGGATTTTTTGCAAAAACACATGGAGCAGTTGGGCTATGTGCGTTTGATGCATTTATGTGAGCCCCTAAAAATCCCCACCACAACCCCCAAAGTCGCTAAAATCCCCCATTTAACAGATGGAATTGGCACGCAAGGCTACTGCCTCACGCCCAAAATAGCGCACAAGTTCATTAAAGCGAGCCAAAAATGGGTCATGCCCGTGGATTGGGTGATGGATAATTATTATCTGCATGGGGTTAAAAATCTGGTGCTTGAGCCCCCAATCATTAGCGAACATGAGAGTGCACAACACTCCACGATCACTAGATGTGGGGATCGCACCCCCCCTTTTTTATTGCGCCTATGTGTCAAACTCAATAGACTCTACCTTAGAATTTATACCCGCCTCCACCAACACCCATGATCCCAGCCCTCCAAGATGCGCTTTTAAAATGGTATCCCCTGCATGGGCGTATAGATATGCCTATCCGCCATTTGAGCGGGGAAAATGCGCCCTATGAGATTTATATCTCTGAGATCATGTCCGCCCAGACCCAAATTAATGTGGTGCTGGATAAGTTTTACTACCCTTTTTTACAAGCCTTCCCCACGCTCAAAGACTTAGCCCAAGCCCCCTTAGAACAAGTTTTGATCTTGTGGAAAGGGCTTGGTTACTACGCTCGGGCTAAGAATTTACACAAGGCTGCCCAAATTTGTATGGACCAACATGGCGGGCTTTTGCCCCAAGATTATAAAGCCCTGTGTGCCTTGCCGGGCATTGGGGCTTATAGTGCGGGCGCGATTTTATGCTTTGGCTTTAGGCAGGCGGTGGGCGTGGTGGATGCCAATGTATCCCGTGTGCTTTTACGCCTTTTTGGCATGGATATTGCGAGCAAAACGCTTAATAAGGACTTGCAAGAGCGAGCAACTGCCTTTGTCAATGTGGCTAACCCCTTTGATCACAACCAAGCCCTCATTGACTTAGGCGCGCTCATCTGCACGCCCAAAAATCCCCAGTGCCACCTTTGCCCCCTGCATTTTGCTTGTCAAGCTCAAAATGATATAGAACGCTTTAGCGTGCCAAAAAAAACCCCCAGTATCGCCCTCACCCAACATTATGGGGTGTGTGTGGATCAAGGGGGGTTGTATCTGTGCTTGCCCCCAAAGGGCTTGTATGCTGGGCTTTACCAATTCCCGCTATTAAAAGAACAAGACTTAGTAACCCTGCCCTTCATAGGGAGCATTAAACATAGCTACACCAAATACCGCCTACAAATCAAACTTTACCAAGCCAGCTTACACGATTTAGCCCCTAGCGATCTTAAAAAGATGCCCTTAAGCCAGCTCAATCAAATCCCAATAAGCTCCATGACCGCTAAAATCTGGCAACTTTGCCAAAAAAAGAGCAATATCATCCTAAGGACTTGACAAGTTTATTAAAATCATTATATAATTGGTCTTTGTTGATCCAGATTAGCTCAGCGGTAGAGTAGGCGGCTGTTAACCGCTTGGTCGTAGGTTCGAATCCTACATCTGGAGCCATTTTAGATTCCCTTTTGTCCCCTTAGTTTGAGCGTTTTTTCTTGCTGATTTACCTTTCTGTGTTAGTTTTGCCGATATAAGGGCATGCAGTGTGGATAAGCAGATGAGTTGGAACACTATTAGCTTACCCTGCTGTGTCCTAATTTTAAAAAGAAGGAGTTTTTATGGCTTTAAGTAAAAAAGTGGGGGGCTTGGCTCTCTCTAGTTTGATGGCATTTGGTCTAGCTTCGTTTGCACAAGCAGATGAAAAAAATGGCTTTTTTATGGGGCTTGGTTACCAACAAGGTAAGATCGGAAGCGGTGCTTACCACACGGCTTTGACTAAGGGGACCTCCGTCTATGGTATGGATATCCAACTAGGGGGCGTGGGCTTTGCTAATAAATGGTTTGGCGGGCAGGTCTATGGGTTCTTTGATTGGAACAATAGCCACATCATGGGGTCCAATGCTCGCGACAAGTGGAATGTTTATACCTATGGTGGTGCGGCCGATGCGATCGTGAATGTGATCGCCACTAATCCCTTTGCCTTTGGTCTAGTGGGCGGTATCCAGTTAGCCGGCAACACTTGGAATTTTAACACCTTCTCGCACACGGCATTCCAATTCCTCTTTAATGTGGGTGGTCGTATCCGCATGGGCACGCACTCCGCTCTCCAAGCAGGCATCAAGTTCCCCATGATCCCCCAAAGGCTCACACCCCAAATCAAAGACATACGCCGTTATGTGTGGTATGTCAATTATGTCTTCACTTTCTAGGCTAACCTAGAGCTTCTAGGGAGGGGGTTTAAGCGGGGAGTTTTTTTAAGCGTTCTTGCAGATTTTCTAGTAGGCTTTGCAACACTTCCGAGTCGTCTTTACTGGGGGCTAGAATCGTGTATTGTTGGTTGCCCTCAAAAATGGTTGTGCGTTGGGCGTATTGGGAGATTTTGCTAATGCCTAACAAGTTAGCCAAAATTTTAACACGGATAATCTGCAAAAATTGCGCGCTCATGGAATCAAGCGGACCAAAACGATCCACGATCTCCTCTTGGATAGCCCGCACACTGGATAAGTCGCTACACAAGGACAGACGGCGGTAAAGCTCCAAACGCAAACTATCATTTTCAATCAAATCCGCGCTCAAATACCCACTCACCGCTAATTTCAAATCCACATTTTTTAATTCCACCCTCTCCCCGCTCTTTTCTCTAATGGCTTGTTCGAGCATTTTGCTATACAGACCATACCCGATATTTTGGATATGCCCGCTCTGATCTTGCCCTAGAAAATTCCCACTCCCCCGAATTTCTAAATCATGCAAAGCCAGACTGGCACCCGCCCCCAAATCGCTATTTTTTTCAAGCGCCACTAGGCGTTTGAGGGCATCTGGGCTTAAATCCTCTTTATTTTCCACCAAGCAATAACAAAAGCCCTCTTTGTGGCTCCTGCCTATACGCCCCCTAAGCTGGTGCAAATCAGCCAGACCAAAGCGATCGGCGCGATCGATGATGATCGTATTGGCATTGGGGAGGTGCAAGCCCGATTCCACGATCGAAGTGCAGATTAAAATATCTAATTGCCCTTGCTCAAAGGCTTGCATAATATCTTGACTCTGTTGTAAGGGGGTTTTGGCATGCAGGGTTTCAATCTGCAAATGGGGCAAGAGATCAGTAAGAGTTTTTTTAGCTTGGGGCATGCTCTCAATGTGGTTGTGGATATAAAAGACCTGCCCGCCCCGCCTGCGCTCCCTTAAAATTATCTCTTTGAGCAAACTGGGGGTTTTTTCTTTCACAAAGGTGCGGCTAGGGACTTTATAGCTGGGCGGGGTGGCTAAGAAACTCATGCCCTTGATGTGGGCGAGTGCCATGCTAAGTGTTCTAGGAATAGGGGTGGCTGACATGCTCAAACAATGCACGCTTTTAGCTAAGAGTTTGATAGCCTCCTTTTGCTTGACCCCAAATTTATGTTCTTCATCCACCACCACCAGCCCCAAGTTAGCAAACTCTGCCCCCAAGAGGGCATGCGTGCCAACCACCACATCTAAGCTACCCTGCTTTAAGCCCTCTAAGATGTGCTTTTTTTCTGTGGGCTTGCTGGAACGATCCAGCCTAGCTACACGCACACCAAAGGGTTCTAAGCGGGTTTTGAGGGTGTTAAAATGTTGGTTGGCTAAAAGCGTGGTGGGCACAAAAAATGCGCTTTGCTTACCGGCTAAAAAAAGCGCATAAATGGCGTGCATAGCAACCTCTGTCTTGCCAAAGCCCACATCCCCGCTTAAGAGCCGATCCATCACCTTCCCACTAGCCAAATCTTGCAAAATCTCGGCGATACTGCGTTCTTGATCGCTAGTGAGGGCAAACCCACTGGCATGCTTGAAACGCTCTAGGGCGTGCGGTGAGGGCGTGATGACCTGCCCAGCGATCAAATTACGCGTGGCTGCTAGATTAATAATATCTGTTGCCATGTCTAGTAATTTTGCCTTGAGTTTGGCTTTGAGTTTGGCAAAACTGCCCTTACCTAGGCGATCCAAAGTTGGGCTACCCGGGGCAATATAGCGATCTAAGAGGTGCAAATTTTCCACCGGGAGCAAGAGGCGATCGTGATTGCCATATTCTAGGGCTAAAAAGTCGCGCACACTCCCTAGAACGCTATTTTGCACCAAGCCCTGAAACTTACCCACGCCATAATCTGCATGCACGACATAATCGCCTAAAACCAGTTCATCTAGGATCAATTTGGAACGCCCACGCGCTCGTTGCTTGGTATAGCCATGCAAGGATAAAAAAATCTGTGTGGGGGTGGCAAAATGCAAGACACAATCTGAAATGACCACATCAAGGGCTATTTTGGGCAAAGGGGGGATCAGGCTTTGATCTTTGGCTAGCAAGGTGATTTTGCGGTGTTGGTTGAGTTCTAAAAAGTCATGGAGCTGGTCTAAAGAGACTTGCAGATTTTGGCATTTAGGGGGCGTGGCCAACACGGGCAATTTTAAGGCACGCTCCAAACTCTTTAAAGACTCTAGGCTGGAGAGTTCTTGTGCCTCCTCTAGGGCTTTGGGCGTGAGAGTGGCACTATAAGTATTCAAAAAATCCACCCCCAAATCACCCAGCACCCAAAAGCCCAAAGAGGCAATATCTGGGATCAAGGCATCACTTTTTAATGCCTCTAGGCGTGCTTGCATTTGTAGCATCTGTTGCTTGGTGAGGCTAAAAAGTGCTGGGGCGATCTCTATACGCTCAATGATCTCAGGCTGGCTAAGTTGGGTGCGTGGATCAAATCGTTTAATGTCCTCGCAAGCATTGCCTAAAAAGCCCAAACGATGGGGCAACTCTTGCCCGGGGATAAAAATATCCACAATGTCGCCTCTAAAGCTAGCCTCCCCGGGCAACTCCACCACCTCCACAAACTCATAACCATAGCGGCTTAAATCCTCTTTGAGGGTGCTTAGATCATAGCTCTCTAAACACTCTAGGCTAAAGCTTTGGAGCAAGCAAGATTGGGGCAGGGGGTGTAGCAACGCACTTAAAGGGGCAATCAATAAACAATCTTGCCCGCGCTCTTTAGCTTGGTAGAACAAGCGTAATTGTGCTAAAAGTTCTTGAAGTTCCGTGCTAAAGGCACGCATGTCATCTAAATAGCGCACACGCAAATCGGGTAAGACAAAGGCTAGGGAATGTGGGCGGAAAAAACGCCACACCTGCAACACCTCCCTAGCCTCTAGGCTATCTTGCACGATTAAAATTTGGCTGCAAAAGGCTTGGAGGGCGGCATAAAAACTAGCTTGGATCATTGGCTTTGTCTTTAGGGGCTAAAATGGGGGTCTCTTGGCTCTTATCTTGCAATAAATTAGAGGACATATCGCCCTTAGGGCGGCTCTCCCCTGATAAAACGCCCTTGCGCTCAATCACTAACTCTGCACTCATAATCTTGCCATCCACATACCCAAAGGGCATGATCTCAATCAAATCGGCTTGGGCGTTCCCCATAAACTTCCCGCTCACCACCAAACGCGTTGCCACCAAGTCGCCCACCACAACGCCATTTTTGCCAATCACCACCGTGCTAGAAGAGTGAATCGTGCCCTCTAGTGTGCCATCGACATGCAGATGGCAATCAATATTGACCTCTCCCTTTATTTTGGTGCCTTGGGCGATGATGGTAACCGATCCATTAGCAGGTTGTTTATGATCGTTAGTAAAGATTGCCATGCGATATTCCTTTCTTGCGTGAAAATGAAGTCAAAATTCTTCATGTTCCATTTGATAAAAAACATGGGATTAATGGGCTTATCCATAAAACGCACCTCGTAGTGCAAGTGGGGTCCAGTGCTCATGCCACTGCTCCCACTATAACCGATGAGTTGCCCTTTTTTCACAAATTCCCCATTTTCAACCACAATTTTACTCAAGTGGGCATAATAAGTCTTAAATCCAAAGGGGTGGAAGAGTTTGACAAGCCGCCCATACCCCCCATTCCACCCGCTATTAGCCAGCCCCACCACCCCATTAGCCGTGGCATAAACGGGGGTCCCCATGGGCGTGCTTAAATCCACGCCGGTATGCTGGTGCATGGTGTGTAAAATCGGGTGGAAGCGTTTGTAAAACCCATCGGAGACACGCACATACGAAACCAGTGGGGAGTCATTGGGGATAAAACGCATGATAAAGGTTTTTTGCGCACCCGTGATGCTGGCGACATCTAAACGCGCGCTTAAGGGGGCATCTTCCTCTTGATCCTCCACACTCTCAATCCCCACCAAATCTTCTAAATCATTGATGTGATTGCCCGCTAACATCATCTCTTCAATATAGCCCTGTGCCTTTTGGTGTAAGCGTGAATTGGTTTGGGTGCTCTTTTGGTATTCGGCTTTAAGGGCTTTGGTCTGATCTTTGGTGGCTTTGATTTCGTGGTTGAAGGTGTAGAGCGCACTGCCTAAAAAAATCAACACGCCCAAAATGAATAAGAGAAAATAATAAGCTAATTGTTTATAGATAATGGGCACATTGATAAATTTGCTCCCATCCGGGTGGGTGATCATCAAAATAAGCCGTCTATTGAGCCACATTTGAAGCCCCCTCCTTAGATTTTTGCGTGAGCTGGTCGGCATTTTGGTAGCCCTGTATTTGTGCCATGTCGCTGATACTATAAAAGAGATTCTTCCAATCCACTTGCGAATCCCCCTTGAAGATAGATTCAAAGTGCGCCAAATCCCAATTCAAATACCGGGGCATATCCACAATTTGCCCCAAAAAGCGGATTTCATAGTGTAATTGGGCGCGCTTTAACCCTCCGCTATTCCCGCTATAGCCCAGCAACTCGCCCTTTTGCACGAAGGCGTGCCTTTTAACCACAATTTGGCTCAAATGCGCATAAATGGAGCTAAACCCAAAGGCGTGATCCAAACGCACCACATTCCCATAACCAGCATGCCGGTTTAAAAAGATCACATCCACAATCCCGCTAGCGGTGGCATAAACGGGGGTATTAAGGGGGACGCTAAAATCATAGCCTTCATAATTCCCGCTTTTCTTTTTGGCTGTGGGGGCTTTGGAAGTGTAGGATTTTAAGGGCTCACCATTGGGAATCAGGGCTAGGGCTAGGGTTTTGTTGGCTAAAGAGAGTTTGTTTAAATCCACCCCGCTATAAGCATCGGCTCCATCACTCTTTTTGACCTCTAAGATTTTTTTTAATTCCCTAATCCGGTGGGTGATGATGGCGATTTCTTGGGTTTTTTGGGCGATTTCTTTTTTGAGGCTGTTATTTTTGTGGTAGAGGCTTTGGTAATCTGATTCCACGATGTGCTTTTCTAAATTCAAATGCCCGATCTTTTGCACCAAATAGCTTAAAAACCAGCCCCCAGCCACCATGCCCGCCACCACCAACAACGCCCCCAAGAATAAATGCCGTTTGATTTTTTTAGAGAGTCTGAGCTGTTTAGAGCCATTCTCATCAATGATGGTTAAAACTAATTTGTCATGCATGCATGCGCCTATAAGTTTGGATAAATCCCCCCACCACGCTAAAAGAACCCGTTACCACCCAAAGCGTATCGGGCTTAGGTCTAAAAGCCTCCCAGCTAAAGATACTAAAAGTTACTTTTAAGTCTTTTAAAATACACTCTAAGTCCTCTTGGGGGATGATTTGAGGATCATCTATTGGAAAAATAAACACATGGTTTATCAAGGGTTTTAAACAAGCAAGCACGCCCCGCACATCTTTTCGTGCATAGCTATTATAGATCAAGTTGGCTTTGGCTCCTTGGAGGGCTTGGGCTAAGACCTGCGCACCGCTGGCATTGTGGGCACTATCGGCAATTAAATTAGGTGCTATGCGTTCAAAACGCCCCCCTAAGTTTAAAGGAGGCAAAGAATCAAGGCTATAGGCGATCCCCAAAACTTCTAAGGCACTCAGGGCACTTTGGAGATTTTGGGCTAAAAAGGGCGGGTAGTGGTGTTTGTGGGCATAATGCCAAACTGGCTTGGAGGGCGGGGGGACTAGGCTTAGGGGCAAGCTGGCTTGCTTGCTCATTTCCTTAGCTAGTTGGAGTACCAAATCCTCTTGAGGGGCGCAAATGATCGGGGTGTGGGGCTCTAGGCTTTGCATCGCTTTTAGCTTGGTGGTGGCAATGGCTTGAAGGGTGGTGCCCAGTCTGTCGGTGTGATCGATGCTTATGGGTGTGAAGATAAGGGCGCAACGCTTATCTAAACGCGTGGTGCTATCAAACTCCCCTCCCAAACCTGCCTCCAGCACCAAATAATCACAATCCCTAGCTAAGATCACCGCGAGCAAGGTGGCGTATTCAAAATAGCTAATTTCAGGCTCTAGGGGCAAGCTTTGTAAAAACTGGTGGGCATTTTCTAGCTCACGGGCTGTAATCACCGCCCCTTGTTTGTAAAAACGCTCGGCAAAATCACACAGATGGGGCGAGCTAAAATGCAAGACCTTTAAGCCTGCTTGCTCTAAGCCCAGCGTTAAAAACCGCCCCGTGCTGCCCTTGCCATTGGTGCCAATGATTTGGATTTTAGGGACACAATCTTTAAAATGCAGGCTAAATTGCGTATAAATACGCCCAAAACGCATCGGATCAAAGCGGGCTAATTCATGCGCGCGGGTGTTTAAAAATTCATTTAGCGTCATTTATTCACCTTGCCCTCATAGGCGATTTGGGAAACAAATTGGGTCATGGTTTGATCTAGGGCTTGACCGATTGCATATAAGCGGTTATTATAGGTGATGAGGGGGTTTTGCAAAGAGACCGCATAGTTATAATACCCGCTGAACTCAAAACTCTTGTTCGTGCCCATTTTATTATCGTAAGTGTAGGTAACATAGGTGGTTACGCGGTAAAAGGTGGTGAAACCCTCTTGGTTTTGGCTAATGGAAGTGTCTAGGACCTTATTCATCTCAATGGTGATGATCGAATCAGCTTGTTTTTCGCTAGTGAGGGTGTTTTGGAAGCGTTGGACCACAACACGATTGATTAAGTCTTTAAATTCCACCGAGTTTTTGGGGTTGGGCATATTCACCACCAAGCGCACATAAACCCCCTTACCCAAGACTTTATCCGCAAAGCTGGCAATGGGTTTATAACCACAGCCACCCAAACCCAAGAGCCATAAAACAAGTAAGACCCGCAAAGATCACTTCACCACAAAATTCACTAACTTTTGGGGCACGACAAATTCTTTGACAATCTCTTTGGATTCGAGCCATTTTTGCACGCTGACTCTAGCCTCTTGTAAAAGCGTGGCGTTGTCCAAGTCCTTAGCCACCACAATTTCAGCACGCCTTTTGCCATTCACGCTCACTGCCATGCTGATTTGTTCTTGTTCTAATGCGCTTGAGTCCACGCTCAAGGGCTTAAAGTTGCGCCGCTCAAAAAGGCGTTGGGCAATTTCAGAACACACATGGGGGATGATGGGCTCTAAGATGTGGGTTAGAATGTAGTAGCCCTCGCTCCATAAATCGGGGCGTTCTGTTTTTTCTAGGGCATTGAGGGCTTCCATGCACGCAGCAATCAAAGTGTTAAAGGGGTAATGGGGCTGATCTTTTCCAAAGATGGCATGGCATTTTTGCAAAGCCACATGGATTTTTTGGCGGGCTTGTTTCTCTGCCTCGTTTAGATTTTGTGGGGTGGGGCATTTTGGGCTAGGCTGGGCTAGAAAAGATTTTTCATAAAAGCGTTTGATAAAACGCGCTGCCCCCTCTAGGGCTTTGTCATTCCACTCTAATTCTTTATTGGGCGGGGCGACAAAATGGATATACAGCCGTGCAATGTCTGCCCCGTATTTTTCTAAAATCTCTCTAGGGGTTACGATATTGCCCTTAGATTTGCTCATTTTCGCCCCATTTTTGAGCACCATGCCTTGCGTTGTTAGCGCACTGAAGGGCTCATTAATCTGAAGATAGCCCAAATCCCTCAAGGCTTTAGTAAAAAAGCGCGCATAGAGCAGGTGCAAAATCGCATGCTCGATCCCGCCGATGTATTCATCAACCGCCATCCAATAGGCCAGTTCTGGGGTGTCAAAGGCTTGTTTGTCCCAAAGTTCTTTGGGCGTGGTGTAACGCAAAAAATACCAACTGGATTGGAAAAAGGTATCCATGGTGTCGCATTCGCGCACGGCTTCCTGCCCGCACTCAGGGCATAGACAATGCTTAAAGGTTGGGTGTTTTTCTAAAGGGTTGCCCTCCCCATCAATGCACACATCTTCAGGGAGCAAAATGGGGAGATTTTGCACCTTTTCACACACCAGCCCACAATTAGGGCAATGCACTATAGGGATGAGCGCACCCCAGTAGCGTTGGCGTGAAATGCCCCAATCTTGTAAGCGGTAATTGATCACCAAATGCCCTAAGTTGCGTTCCTCAAACAAGGCACTTAATTTTTCTTTGGCTTGCGTGGTGCTCAGACCGCTGTATTCTTGGCAATCTTGCAAAATGCCCTCTATGCAGGGGACTTCTTGGTTAGCAATAATGGCTTTGATGGGGATATTTAAGAGTTTAGCAAATTCATAATCTCTAGGATCGCATCCGGGCACGCCCATTAACGCCCCGCTCCCATAGCCCTCTAATACAAAGTTAGCCACATAGATTGGGATTAACTCTTTGGTGAGCGGATGGATTGCCTCTAAGGGCAGGCTTACGCCCCGTTTTTCAAGCGATCGGGTGCGCATGTTGGTGTTTTGGATGTCTAAAATCTCTTGTTGGGTGGCAGGCTCAAGGGCATTTTGTTCTAAGAGGGTTTTAACAAGGGGGTGGGTGGGGGCTAGGGCGATGAAGGTCACCCCAAAAATGGTGTCTATGCGGGTGGTGAAAACCTCAATACCTTTTGCGCCGGTAAGTTGCGCGCTCTGAGAGGTGAGCTCAAAACTAAAAGCCATGCCTGCAGATTTGCCAATCCAATTTTCTTGCATGCGCAACACTTGGGGGGGCCAATGCCCTTTTAACACCTCCAAGCCCTCTAAGAGCTCCTCAGCATACTGGGTGATTTTGAGGTAGTATTGGGGCATTTCTTTTTGCTCGACCACACAATCACAACGCCAACATTTCCCATCGACCACTTGTTCGTTAGCCAAGACCGTTTTATCATTGGGGCACCAATTCAGCCACGCCTTTTTTTGGTAAATCAGCCCCTTTTGATACATCTGCAAGAAAAATTCTTGCTCAATTTTGGTGTAATGCGGATCGCAGGTGGCAAATTCCCTCTCTTTAGAAAAAGAAAAGCCAAGGGCTAAAAATTCCTCTTGCATTTTCAGCATATTGTCATAGGTCCAGCTCTTGGGATGGACTTTGTGCTTGATGGCGGCATTTTCAGCGGGCATGCCAAAGGCATCAAAGCCCATCGGGTGCAAGACATTATAGCCCATTTGGCGGTAATAGCGCGCCAAAGCATCCCCGATGGCGTAATTGCGCACATGCCCCATATGCACCTCCCCGCTAGGGTAGGGCAACATGCTTAGAATGTATTTTTTGGGCTGGCTAAAATCCTTGCTGGGTTCAAAGGCTTTTGTTTGCGCCCACACTTCTTGCCATTTTTTTTCAATTTCTTTAGGGTCATAGTGTTTCATTTAGTATTCCGTATCGGTATTTTTGGTGCTATCAATGATGAGCAGGATCAAGCAAAAGACATTGCTAATCAGCGCGCCAATCACCAGCACATAGGCAAAGATGATATTATTGAGTATCTGTAAAAACACAAAGGCAGGCAAGAGGTGCAAGAGCGCCACCAAAGAACCCCCCATCAGCTCAGAGGCAAATTGTTTTTGCACGCCAATTTTAAGCGTGGTGGCGATGAGATTAATAGCCATGGCTGTAAATAAGATCACAATATTAGGTTCGTATAAAAAACCTGCTAAAGAAGTGGTGCTTAACAAACTAAAGATCGTGAAGATCACCCGACCCCAATCCATGCCAATCCTTATATTGTGGTTTTAAAGCCGCCCATGCTCATATTGGCGGCGCAAACGCTCCTTTTCTTGCTTGCGCTTGAGTTTTTTTAATTCATTGTCATGGTAGCGTCCTAGATCAAAACCCAGTAACACCGCAATTCTAGGGGCTAGAAAAATCGAGCTATAAGTGCCCACAATCGTGCCCACCAGCATGGGCAAGGAAAAGCCCACCAAGATTTTAGAGCCAAAAATATAGAGCACCAAGAGCACCAAAAACACGGTCAGCGAGGTAAAAAGCGTGCGGGTGAGCGTGCTAGAGATGGCTTCATTGATCACGGCATTCAAATCGCTAGAACGCCTAGCCAACATGCCCTCACGGATGCGATCAAAAATAATGATGGTGTCATTGATGGAATAGCCAATGAGGGTTAAAAGTGCAGCGATCACCTCTAAATTCAGATCGATGTTAAAAACAATCACGCTGGTAGCCGTGATGAGGGTATCATGGACCAAAGCCAACACCCCAGCCAAAGCAAAACGCCACTCATAGCGGAAACTCACATAAATCATCATCGCCACGATCGCCAAGACTAAGGAGAGGATTCCTTTTTCACGCAACTCATCGCCCACCTTAGGGCCCACGCTATCTAGCTTGCGAATCTCAAATTGACCTAAGGGGGTTAAAATTTGGCTGATCTGTTCGCCTAAATCCTTAGTGTGGTTGGTGCTCAATAAAGGGATTTTGATCACCACCTCACTAGAAGAGCCAAACTCGCTCACCTGCACGCCACTAAAGCCTGCTTGCACAAAAGCCTTGCGGATGGACTCCAAAGGGGCTTGCTGGCTAAAGCGCACCTGTGCCACGCTCCCCCCAGCAAAATCCACCCCCAAATTAAAACCCTTAAAAAAGATCAGAGCCAAGCAAACCACCAGCACGGCAAGAGAAACCCCCAAACCCCACTTAGAATACTCCATAAAATTTAAAATGCGTGCGCGCTTAAAGAGTTCCATGCAAAGCCTTTTTGGGGTGTTTAACAGAGGTCTGCACCCCAAACCAAAAATACAGATTTTTCTTGCGCGAGAGTTTGGGCAAAATGGCTTGGTAAAAGCCCTGCGTGCCCACAATGGCAGTTAAGATCGAGGCTAAAATCCCAATCCCGGTGGTGAGCGCAAAGCCCTTAATGGGTCCTGTGCCATAGGCATAGAGCAAAAAGGAGGCGATCAAAGAGGTTAAGTTGGAGTCAAAAATCGCCCTAGAGGCGTTTAGATAACCTGAATACAGAGCTTGGGCGACACTCTCATTAGCCCGCAACCCCTCACGGATTCGCTCATTGATGATGATATTAGCATCCACTGCCATCCCCACAGTGAGCACAATGCCTGCCATGCCCGGCAAGGTCAAGGTTGCCCCAAAGAGCGCCATCACGGCAATAATCAAAAACAAATTCACAATCAAAGCCACGCTGGCGATCACGCCCGCCATTGCATAATAGACAATCATAAAAGCCATCACCATCATAAAGCCCCCAATGAGCGCCACGATGGAGGTTTTAATGCTATCCGCCCCCAAACTGGGCCCGATGATGCGTTTTTCTAACACCACAATGGGTGCACTTAAAACCCCACTTCTAAGTGCGATGGCTAAATCGCTGGCTTGCTCCACGCTAAAGCTCCCGCTAATCTGCCCGCTCCCCCCACCGATTCGCTCGCGGATATAGGGGGCTGAATAGACTTTATTATCCAAAACCACCGCCATGCGTTTGCCCACATTAGCCCCTGAGAAATCCCCAAAAATATGCGCCCCTTGGGCGTTCAGCGTGAAACTCACTACGGGTTGGTTATTTTGATCATAAACTACTTGTGCATCGGTGAGCATCTCCCCATCTAAAATGGGCACCGCCTTTAAGAGCAACTTGCCTGCTCTGTTGTCCGCATAGGGCAGCACCACATCGCCTAATTTTTGAATCTCCTCCTCGCTTAATTCATGCACATACGGGTCTTTTTCCTCATCAACTGCCATCATCTGCAAATGCGCAGATTTGGTGATGAGCTCCTTAGCTCTTTGCTCCTCTTGGATGGTTTTAATGCCGGGGAGTTGCACCAAAATCGCATCCTTGCCTTGTTGTAAGACTGTGGGTTCGGCTAGCCCGAATTGATCCAAGCGGTTTCTAATGGTGCTGATCACTTGGGCGATTGTTTGTTGGTGGAACTCTTGGATTTTGGGGAAATCTAGGCTCAAAGTGTAGTGATCTTGCTCGATAGAAACTTGCACGCCATCTTTGCGCAACCCCTCCAAAATTTGGTTGAGGGCTTTAACATCGTCTTTATCGGGTAGGTCAAATTCAACACCTTGTAAGGAGGAGCGCAAGTTTTGGATGAGTAAATTTTCTTTTTTAAAGGCGTAGTCTAAGGAGGCTGCCATAGAGCTGTATTTATTTTTCAAGGCTTCCTCTAGCTGCACGCCCAATAGCAAACTCAACCCCCCCCTTAAATCCAAGCCCAAAGTGATCTTGGGTCCCTTAGTTTGTAACAAACTGGGCAAAGAAAACCCCACCCCCACCACTAGGGCGATCAAAAAGGCCAAAAAACGCGTGTTGAAAACCCGTTTCAAAAGCTAGTTCTCTTTTTGTAAAGATACCTTAGAATCGCCCGACTCTTTTTCCAAATCCTCTAGTTTGTAGGCTACATGGTTTTTGGCTAACCTAACCTCTGTGTTGTCGTTGATCTTAACCTTAAAAAAGGCGCTTTCTGGTTTGATCACCTCACAGATCAAACCCCCTTGACTGACGATTTTATCGCCCTTTTGCAAATTGTCTAACATCTCTTTATGCTTTTTAGCCTGCACCCTTTGGGGGCGGATGATCAAGAAGTAAAAAATCAAAAAAAGCACCAATAAGGGCAAGAGAGAGGTTAAGAGCTCCTTAGTCTGACTCATCGCAATCCTTTTATATTAAAACCTAACATTATAGCCATTTTTCTTAATTTTTGGCTTTAGATAGGATTCTTGGATTTGGAAAACATGCCCAATACAAAGAGATAAAGCGTGCCTAAAACCCCAGAGATGATCGAGCCTAGTAAAATGGCAATCTTGGAGACCTCCATGCTCTCTTGGCTATTAAAGGCTAAATTAGAAATAAACATCGACATGGTAAAACCAATGCCAGCCAACATGCCCGCCCCCAAAATCTGCCCCCAGCCCACGCCATCAGGGCGTTTGGCAATGCGGAGTTTTTCGGCTAAAAAGGTGATTCCTAAAATCCCTATAGGCTTACCCACCACCAGCCCCAGCACCACGCCCCATAAGATTTCATCCACCCCAAAGTGCATTTCTTTACCCACATGCACCCCAGCATTAGCCAAAGCAAACAAGGGCATAATAAAGTAAGCCCCATAAGGGTGCAAGAAGTGCTCTAGCTTTTCTAGGGGGCTTTGTAGGCTCTTAGTGGTGTTTTGCAAGGCGTAGAGAATGTCGCGTTGATCTTGTTCTAAGGGCTTGTTGGCGTGGTAGGTGTGCGGATCGAAGGTTTGTTTGAAATTATCCACCAGTTGGGAAAACCCATGCACTAACTTTTTATCTTGGGGGACTTTAATGGGGATCGTAAAAGCCAGAGCGACAGCAGCAATGGTGGCATGCACCCCGCTACTATGTGTGGTGAACCAAAGAATTACCCCTAAAAGCAAATAGGGCCACAAGCTGCGCACCCCCATTTTATTGAGCAATGCCAACACCAGTAAGACAACCCCCGAGCCTACCAACCAGCCCACATGTAAATTGGTGCTATAAAAAATGGCGATCACCACAATTGCCCCCAAGTCATCGGCTACTGCTAGGGTAACTAAAAAGACCTTTAGCGATGTGGGGACTCTCTTGCCCAAAATCAAGATCACGCCCAGAGCAAAGGCAATATCTGTTGCCATAGGAATCCCAAACCCATGCGCGCTATTAGTGCCCGCATTCAGGCTATAATAGATGATCCCGGGGGCTAGCATGCCCCCTAGTGCGGCAATCACGGGGAAGGCAGCCTTTTGAAATCCGCATAATTCCCCGTATAAGACTTCTCGCTTGATCTCCAAGCCCACCATCAAAAAGAAAAACGCCATCAGCACATCATCAATCCACTGGCGCAAAGAGAACCCGATAAAGGTTCCACCAAAGGTGAAGCCCACTTTCGTGTGCCACAGCTCAAAATAATAGGTGGATAAAAAAGAATTGGCATAGATCATCGCCCACACGGCACTCACAAATAAAAAAATCCCACCAAAGGATTCGCTCTTAATAAAATCTAAAAATATATTCCTCTTGACTACCGAATCTGGCATGGCGATCCTTTCTTGTTTAAATCGTTTAAATTGGGCTTACCTCTATTTGGTTAGATAGGGCATAAATTAAGGCAGCTTGCACACGCTTTTGGGGGTAAATGCGCCCAACGCGTTCCTTATAACCCTGCACTTGTGCGCGGTTTGCCTCAAGGTTGCCCTCTCCACTTTTAAAATCTAAAATTGTGATCTGATCGCCCTCAAATAAGAGCATGTCCATGCGCCAAATATCGCGTTGGATTTTAAAGCCCACCTCAACCGCCATACGCCCTTTTAACAGCTCTAAAAATGAGGGGGCTTTTTGCAAGTGTTGGACACGCGCAAGCACCTTAGCAATCTCTATGCCCCCAAAGCCATAATGGTGGCTCAAATAGGCTTGCACTTCCTCCAAATGCACCCCATAACCATAGTGCAATTCTAGGGCTTTGTGCAAGATGATCCCAAAGAGCATGCCCAGCGCATTTTCCTCTAAGGGGGGTTCTTGTCTTAAATGATCGCTTTGTTCCCCAAAGGACTCTTGGCTCTCTAGCAAAGAGGGGGCTTGATCCCCACAAGATTTGGGCGCATCTTGTGGGGGCTCTTGTGTGCATGCCAAACTACCCCTTTGCAAGGGCTCAAGCTCTAGAGGTTTAAAGGCACTTTTGTCGGGCTTTTGGATGATGATTAAGCTGTGTTTAGCCCGTGTGCAAGCCACATAAAGGATATTAGTATTTTCGCGCTCTTGGGTTTTTTCGTATTCCTTAAGGGCTTGGTTGTAGTCCTCATCCACCAACTCCCTATGTTTTTGTTTGTAAAAAACCTGCATGGTGCCATGTTGGTAGGTGGTGAAAAACTTGTTGGTATTTGGGCGCACCCCACCTAAGCGATCCAACAAAATCACATGATCAAACTCCAACCCCTTAGATTTATGAATCGTCATGAGCGTGATCCCGTGTGTATTGCTCTGGCTAAAGGCGGGTTTTTCTTTCTCTAAGGCTTCTAAGAAGTCTGGGGCGTTGGTGTATTCTAAAGAGAGTTCTAGCAGGTGACAAGCCCCGGGGCTATATAGCTCCAATTCTTGCATGAGCGTAAAAAGATAGGGGCTTAATTCCATAAAGGGGGGCAAGGATAGGGGGGTATCTAAGTTTAAGCCCAACAATTTAAGGATACAGGCTTGGTAATAGGGTTGGTGCTTGGGGGTGGCTAGGGCGTGTTGGAGTGCATAGAGCATGATCTTGACTTCTTTTTGCGCCAACAAGCCCATGTCCGCATCGCTGACAATTTCTACCCCCTGCAATTCTTTACAATTTTCCCGCATCTCTAGCAAATAGTCTTTTAAAGCGCGCACATCGTCATTTTTAAAGCAAAGCAACGCAATTGTGCTAGGCGCAATCCCTGCTTTTAAGAGAGTCAGCACCTCTTGAAAAGCCACTTTTAGCATTTCTGCTTGCAAATCTGTTTTTTCAGAATGATTAGCAACTTGGATCACCTTGACATACCCCCCCTGTTTGTGTGCGGGGCTCTCTGGGGGCAATTCTTGGTATTCATAATCTTTAATGGGGAGTTTAAAACTCTCATTGACAAAATCCATGATGATTTTATCACTTCTAAAGTTATGGGGCAAGGATTGGGGGTGGAACCTCGTATCAGCACAGAGGCGATCAAATAAGAGGCTATAGCTCCCCCTAAAACCATAAATGCTCTGTTTGGAATCCCCGACTAAAAACACGCTCCGCCCTTCCTTTTGCCCCTTGCCCGCTAAGATTTCATCGATCATGGGTTTTAGGATTTGGTATTGCAAAATGCTGGTATCTTGGAATTCATCTAACAAGATATGGCGGATTTGCGTATCCAAACGGAAGTAAAAAAAGTTAGAAAAACTCTCCCAGTTGCGTTCTTCTAAGAGTTGGTAGGTTTTTAGGGCGATGCTGGCAAAGTCAAGATGTTGGGGGCTATGGGTATGCTTGTCGTAGCGATCTAATAGATCGCCTAGTTTTTGGAAAATCGTAGATTCTTTGAGGGTATAATACTCTTTGAGTTGCTTTAACAAGGCTTTAAACTTGGGGTCTAAATCTTGCAACTTGAATTTTTTAAAGTAGCGGTATTGCGAGCCTTCCATGAGGGGGTTTAAAGAGTCTTGCAAACCTTCTAAATCGGGCTTGAGTGCATTTGTGGCTATTTTGCCCTCCACACGGCTTAAAACCTCCAGTCTTAGGGCTTGCCAATTTTGCTTAAGCTGTTCTTGCAAGGTTTTTAAACTCTGCGCTTGGGGCGTGATTGCCAAATGTTTTTTCTTAATGCCTTGGTAGTAGAGTTCTAAAAAAGGTTCTAAGATTTGCACCATCCGCATGCTTTGGCTCAAATCTAGGGCTTGGGTGCAAAATTGCTCTAAGTCTTGCAATTCATGGGGTTTGAGCGTGGCGATAAAGGAATTGAGCTTGTCTTGATTGTCCAAATGCCCAACCTTAAAATGCGCGCTCACGCCCACAAAATAGCTGAATTTACGCAAGATTTTTTGCAAAAACGCATCAATGGTGGTGATTTGCAAGCGATCTTGTAAGAAACTTTGGTAAATGGACTCCATATGCGGGGCGATCATCTCTAGGGTGATGCCATATTTGTTTTCAAGCTCAGTGCTAAAAGAACTGCGGTTGGCATGGGGAAAGGTGCTGGGGTTTTGCAAATACGCTTGGCTCTCTGCTAGCAACTCTTGCAAGGCATTTCTAATGCGCTCGCCCATTTCAGCAGCAGCCTTATTAGTAAAAGTCAAGGCTAAAATTTCAAAAGCACTTGCGTTATTTTTAAACATTAATTTTTCTCTGAGCAGCGAGGCGACAAAACGCAAGGTGAGGTGGAAAGTCTTCCCGCTCCCAGCAGAAGCCCTTAATGCCAAAGATGAAAAATTGCCCCTAACCATCACACTCTCTTTAAGGTTTTAACAAATGATACTCAAAAAGCCTTAATTTAAAAAACGCCTTTCCCCCTTGCTTAATACCCTCCCTTAGCATGTCCATGTTATAATGAGAGATACAAATTAAAAAGAGAGTGCCATGCGATACATCAAGTTTTATCAAGAGCTCAACAACAGAGATATTGCCCTAGTGGGGGGCAAGAATGCCAGCATTGGGGAGATGTTCCAAGAGTTAGTGCCCAGTGGGATCAAAGTGCCTAATGGTTTTGCCATCACCAGCGAGGCGTATTGGTATTTGTTAGAACAAGGGGGCATTAAAGAGCAGATTGTCCAGCTATTAAAAAATGTGGATGCCACCGAGCTAGATGTGCTCAAAATGCGCTCCAAGCAAATCCGCGATCTGATCTTTGGCACTCCCTTTCCAGCAGATTTACGCGATGAAATCTTGCAAGCCTACAAAATATTAAGCGATGAATACAACATGCGTGAAGCCGATGTTGCCGTGAGGAGTTCGGCTACGGCTGAGGACTTGCCCGATGCCTCCTTTGCTGGGCAACAAGATACTTATTTGAATGTGAAGGGTAAGGCGGAGTTGGTGCATTATATCAAGGCATGTCTATCCTCACTCTTTACCGATCGCGCCATTAGTTACCGCGCCTCTCGGGGTTTTGATCACCTCAAAGTTGCCTTGAGCGTGGGCGTGCAAAAGATGGTGCGTGCGGACAAAGCCAGCGCGGGCGTGATGTTCTCCATTGACACCGAAACCGGGTTTCAAGATGCCATCTTTATCACCTCTAACTGGGGTTTGGGGGAGAGCGTTGTGGGGGGGTTAGTCAATCCGGACGAATTTTATGTCTTCAAACCCACGCTCAAAGCGGGCAAACAACCCATTATCAAACGCCAATTAGGGGATAAATCCCAAAAAATTGTCTATGCCTCTAGGGGGAGTGAGAGCCCCACTAAGAGCGTGGTTACCCCGGCGGATGAATATTATCGTTTTTCCTTGAGCGATGAGGATATTTTGAGTTTGGCACGCTATGCCGTGATCATCGAGGCGCATTATAGTAAGGAAGCCGGGCAATACCGCCCCATGGACATTGAATGGGCTAAAGATGGGGATAGTGGGGAGATTTTCATCGTGCAAGCCCGCCCAGAAACCGTGCAAAGCCAGCAGATGGAAAACCGCATCTATGAAAAATACCGCTTTAAAGATAAAGCACCTAAGGAGGTCTTGCTCACCGGTAAAGCCATTGGGAGCAAAATTGGTATTGGCAAGGTGCGTGTGATCAATAGCTTGGATCACATGAATATTTTTAAAGAGGGGGAGGTGTTGGTAACCGATAACACCGATCCGGATTGGGAGCCCATCATGAAAAAGGCAAGCGCGGTCATCACCAACAGAGGCGGGCGCACCTGCCATGCCGCCATTGTGGCGCGCGAAATTGGCGTGCCCACCATTGTGGGGGCAATCGGGGCAACTGAATCGCTTTATACGGGCATGGAGGTTACGATCTCTTGTGCGGAGGGCGAACAGGGCTATATTTATAGCGGTGCGCATGCCTTTGAGGTGGAACGCATCGCCTTAGACAATTTAAGCGAACCCAAAACCAAAATCTACCTCAACATTGGCAACCCCGAAAAAGCCTTTAAATTCTCCCAACTGCCTAATCACGGCGTGGGGCTGGCGCGCATGGAGCTTATCATGCTCAACCAAATCAAAGCCCACCCCCTAGCTTTGGTGGATATGCACCACAATAAGAGCGTGCCCGATCGCGAAAAGATTGAAAGCTTGATTGCAGGGTATGAGGGCCCTAAAGACTTTTTCATCAAAAAGATCGCTGAGGGGATGGGCATGATCAGTGCGGCGTTTTATCCTAAACCGGTCATCGTGCGCACCAGTGATTTTAAATCCAACGAATATATGCGCATGCTGGGCGGGGGTGCCTATGAGCCCCATGAGGAAAACCCCATGTTAGGCTTTAGGGGGGCGAGTCGTTATTATTCGGACCTTTATAAAGAAGCCTTTGGCTGGGAGTGCGAGGCATTGTGTTTGGTGCGTGAGCAAATGGGGCTAACCAACATGAAAATCATGATCCCCTTTTTGCGCACCATTGAGGAGGCTAAAAAGGTCTTAGAGATTTTGCGTAAAAATGGGCTAGAGTCTGGCAAAAATGGGCTAGATATTTATATCATGTGTGAATTGCCCGTGAATGTGATCTTAGCCGATGACTTTTTAAACCTCTTTGATGGTTTTTCCATTGGTTCTAATGATTTAACCCAACTCACGCTGGGCGTGGATCGGGACGGGCAGTTAGTCAGCCATGTTTTTGATGAACGCAACCCGGCGATGTTGGAGATGTTTAGGCGCGCCATTGAAGCATGCCAAAAACATGGCAAGTATTGCGGGATTTGCGGGCAAGCTCCTAGCGATTATATTGAGGTAGCCGAATTTTTAGTCAAGCATGGCATTAGTTCCCTCTCGCTCAATCCCGACTCGGTCAT
This sequence comes from Helicobacter bizzozeronii, assembly GCF_900196775.1. Classification (NCBI taxonomy): domain Bacteria; kingdom Pseudomonadati; phylum Campylobacterota; class Epsilonproteobacteria; order Campylobacterales; family Helicobacteraceae; genus Helicobacter; species Helicobacter bizzozeronii. Next base: position 8,517 of record NZ_FZLB01000007.1, on the reverse strand, counting down.
CACCACTTGGGAGCGGGTTGCTAAATTAGAACAAAGTTTGCTTTAATGCCCTCTTTGCTCTTGCTCTCCAGTGCTTGCTATGGGGGCACATTTTTAACCCATGCCCTAGAGACTTTGCAAGATTTTATTAAACAACACCGCCTAGAGGGGCAAACCTTGGGCTTTGTGCCCTTTGCCAGCGTGTTAAAAGATCATAAAACCTACACCCAAGAGGTGCAAGAAGCCCTTAAGAGTTTGCCCGTGCAGATTGTGGGCGTGCATAGCGATTTAAGCCTTTTGGATCGGTGCGGGGGGTTTTTAATGGGCGGGGGGAATAGCTTTAAACTCTTGCACGATCTCTATACCTACAATCTATTAGACAAGATCGCCCAAAGGGTCAGGCAGGGCGTGCCCTACTTGGGTTGGTCAGCTGGGGCTAATGTGGCCACTCCTAGTATCCACACCACCAATGACATGCCCATCATCTATCCCCCCAGTTTGAAAGCTCTTGATCTTTTCCCCCACCACATCAACCCCCACTTTGTGGGGGGCAAACACCATCAAGGTGAGAGCAGGCAAGAGAGATTAGCCGAGTTTTTAACCCTCAACCCCCACAGCGTGGTAAATGCCCTGCCCGATGGGGCTTGTTTGTGGGTGCAAGGGGGGCAAGCACGCTATTTACACCCTCATAACGCCCCCCTCTACCAAATCACACACCCTTACAACGCCACACCCTTAAGCTCGGGAGCCACTTTTGGGCTTTGAGGGGCAAAAATTATTGGTGATTCGCAATGACAAGTTAGGCGATTTTATGCTGATCTTCCCCGCTCTTGCCATGCTCAAAAAGAGCGCGCCTAAGTTACAACTCATCGCCCTCGTGCCCGCATACACCGCCCCCATCGCGCAAAATTGCCCCTATTTAGATGGCGTGATCCTTGATCCGGGCAAACAAGCCAGCAAGCAGGCTAAACAAGATTTGCTGGCACGCATTAAAACCCACCATTTTGACTATGCCATTAACTTTTTTTCTAACGCCTATAACGCCCTATTGGTGTGGCGGGCTAAAATCCCCCACCGCCTAGCCCCAGCGACCAAATGGGTGCAGTTTTTTTACACCCACCGCCTCACCCAACGGCGATCGCGTTCGATCAAACCCGAATTTGAATACAATTTGGATCTGGTCCGTTTTTTTCTCAAAGGGCAGAGCGCACCGATTATAGAGCCCCAAGCCCCCTTTTGGGTGCTAAGTCCAAAGATTTTAGCCAAACAAAAAGAAAAACTAACCCAAGAGCTAGGGCTGAGTGCCCAGCCTTGGGTCTTTTTGCACGCCGGATCGGGGGGCAGTGCCCCGACTTTGAGCCTAGAACAATATGCCCAGCTTGCCAACACGCTTTTAGAGCACTTTGCTATCGAGCTGATTTTAAGTGCAGGACCCACAGAGGGCGCACTGGCACGCCAACTAGCCAAGATGATCGCCAAACCAGTAACAATCTATGAATCCCAACAAGGCTTGCTCGATTTTGCCCACTCTTTGGCATGCGCTAGGCTCTTGATTTGCGGATCAACTGGTCCTCTACACTTGGGGGCAGCCTTTAATGTCCCCACTTTAGCCTTTTATCCTAGCCATGCCACCTCTAGTGCGCTGCGTTGGCAACCCACCAACACGGCACATTTGGGCTTTTCAAGCCCAGTAACCCCAGCTAATGACTTAAGCGGACTAAAAATCCCCACCGATCAGGTCTTAGAATTCGTGCAAGGTGTCTTAACCCCATAGCCCCATAAAACAACCTAGATTGTTGCCAATCCCTTAACTAAGACTAGCAATCATCTTCTTAATCTTGTCTTGATAGGCTTTGCGTGCTTGGAGGGCTTGCTGCATATCCACTTGTTTAAAGCGCACTTTTTGGTTGGGTGCAAATTGCCCCATGTGATCCAAATCACAACTAATGACCGTACAATACATCGCAAACCCGCCCCCACTGGGCGCATCTCGTTGCAAAACGATCGGCTCATTGCCCCCGGGGGCTTGCATCGAGCCCACTGGGTAGCAAGCATCGGCGATATTGCTCGGATTAGAGCCCGCCCCAAAGGGCTGGGGTAAATCTTTATAGGTGAATTTCTGCCCGTTTTTAAAGCGATAACCCAAGCGATCCGCCTGCGTAGAAACCACAAAGGTATCGCTAAAAAGATTTTCCAAACTTTGATCTGTGAGCTTGTAATCTTGCAACCCCAAGATCACCCGCAAGGACTCCACCTCTTCTAAATGCAGATGAAACTCAGAGGCTAGGGCTTTTTGGCTGGGTTTGCCTGTGGGCGTGCCAATTTGCAACACATCGCCTGCTTCTAATTTTCTGCCCTTAAAGCCCCCAATGCCCCCTAACGGGTAGGTCGATTTAGAGCCCATCACCACCGGGACATCAATCCCCCCAGCCACAGCAATATACGCCCGCGCGCCTTTTTTAAAATAGCTAAAACTGAGTTTATCCCCAGCCCCCACCTTGATCGCTTGGTTGCTGGGCATCTCTTTGCCATTCACTAAGGGCGTGGTGTGCGCCCCCGTAACAGCAACATAGCTTTCTTTTTCAAATTCTAATTCTGGGGGCATTAAAGCTGCCTCTAAGGCAGCGGCGTTTTTGTCATTACCCACCAAGATATTAGCCGCAATGAAGGAAGCTTGATCGAGTGCGCCCCCGGGAGGGATACCCAAATGGTAGTAACCATAACGCCCCAAATCCTCTACATAGGTGGCAATCCCAGGCTGTAAAACTTTAAAAGAACTCATTTTAGCACCTCCAAGATTTTTTGGTTGTAGGCTTTGGGGTTTGCCTGCCACTCTTTGAGAGAAAAAGGCACAGAGTGGATGGGTAGATCAAAAGTGCCTGTCTCCACTTCTTTAACATATTGGTCGTATTGGGCGGGCGTGCAGGGGGTGAATTTGATGATGTCCCCGGGGTTTAAAAACACCATGCTCTCTTTAAAATAGGGCAATCTTTGCTCGGGGTCCCACACGGGCGCAGGCGTGATCCCCATCATCTGATACCCCCCACCCCCACGCACAGCATAAACACAGCCAAAGCACCCCCCATGCCCGATGGTGAGTTTGGGCGTATCAATGCGTGCAACTGGGTATTTAGGCACTTCAATTTGGGCTTTGCGATCCACGAGCTGGTAAAGCCATGGCAGCCCGGCTACAAAGCCGATCATGCTCACAAACCAAGGGCTTTCTGAATGGGCTTTAATAAAAGCCTCCACACTCTCATACCCATTGATTTGGCGGGCGTATTCAATATCGCTCATATTGGGATCAAGAGTGGACCCGGGCTCTCTGCACTGGTGGTTATTGCGGAAACGCATTTGGCATTCATGGGTATAGGGGTCGTTGTAAAAAACGGGCATTTCAATCAAGCGGGTTTGGATTTCTGTTTGTGCGCCCACGACTTCTTTTTCTAAAGATTTTAAAATCTCTAGGGCTTTTTGGTAGGGCAGAATATCTGGGTTAAAGGCGATCATGTAAGAAGCATTAGCCGGGCAAATCTCGGTGATGCCCTCTATCTGCATCGCCCTTAGCTTGTTGCAAATCGCCATCGCTAGAAAAAATGCCTCCAAAGACATCCCATCCTCGCTCACCTCCACATACAAGAAAGTATCGCCTCCAAAACTATATCTAAACGCCATTTAGCCTCCTAGTTTGTAGCTTTCTAAAAAGTTGATGTCATAATCCCCCCGTTGGACATGCGGATTCTCCACAAGTTCCTTAAAAAGCCCGATCGTGGTCTTGACCCCCTCAATTTTGAGCTCATTTAAAGCCCGTTTGAGTTTGCTAAGAGCAAACTCGCGGTTTTGATCATAGACGATGAGTTTAGCAATGAGCGAGTCGTAAAAGGGCGGGATGATACGCCCATTAAAGAGCATGCTGTCTAGGCGCACCCCCGAGCCAGTAGGGCATTGTAACTTGGTGATCTCCCCGGGGCTGGGGAAAAAATTATTGCTTGGATCTTCAGCGTTGATTCGCACCTCAATAGAATGCCCCCGCAAAGAAATGTCCTCTTGTTTGTAAGTCAGAGCCTCCCCATCAGCAATGCGTAACATCTGGCGCACCAAATCAATCCCAGTTACCATCTCCGTAATGGCGTGTTCGACTTGGATACGGGTATTCATCTCCAAAAAGTAAAACCCCTTGCTTTGCGTGTCATAGAGAAACTCCAAAGTCCCCGCTCCCTTGTAGCCCACATCAGCAGCCATGCGTGCCGCACTCGCACATAAAGCCTCTCTAGTTTGGCAATCTAGGCTGGGGCTGGGAGCTTCTTCTAGCACCTTTTGCCTACGCCGTTGCAACGAACATTCGCGATCGTATAGGTGGATCACCCGCTCACCATCGCCTAATACCTGCACCTCAATGTGTTTAGCACCTTGCAAGTATTTTTCCAAATACACCCCGCCATTCCCAAAAGCCGCCTGCGCCTCGGCTGTGGCGATGTCAAATTGGGTTTTTAAATCCCCCTCATTTGCCACCAACCTAATCCCCTTGCCCCCGCCCCCGGCAATGGCTTTAATGAGTAGGGGATAGCCAATTTTGGACGCTTCTTGCAATGCCTGATCCACATTTTGCAAGACCGGACTATTTGGCATGGTGGGCACTTGGCTTTTTTTAGCCTGTTGCAAAGCTTTAGCCTTATCGCCCATCATTTCAATGAGTGCGCTAGAGGGTCCTACAAAAATGATCCCCGCTTCCTCCACCCGTGCCGCAAACTTAGGATTCTCGCTCAAAAAGCCATATCCGGGGTGAATCGCATCCACTTGGGCTTGTTTGGCAATCTCTAAGACTTTATCAATATTAAGATAACTCTTGTGTGCCAAATTTTCCCCCACGCGGTAAGCCTCATCGGCTAGCTGGGAGGCTAGATTCCCCTGATCGGCATCGGTGTAAATGGCGACCGCCTTCATGTTGAGCTCATGGGCAGCTTGGATAATACGCACCGCAATTTCACCCCTATTAGCGACCAAAACCTTTTTGATTTTTTGCGGTTTATATCCCATATTTCACTCCACCACAAAGAGCACATCGCCCGGATTGACAAATTGTTCGTTCTCTGCCCTGATCTCTACGATCTTGCCCTTGGCTCCAGCCTTGATCTCATTAAAGGTTTTCATCACCTCCACTAGACATACAATCGTGTCTTCATTGACCTCAGAGCCCATCTCCACAAAGGGGGCGGCGTCCGGGTTGGGTTTGCGATAAAAGGTCCCCGGAATAGGGCTAATGACTTCTTTCATGTTTTCTCCTTTAAGCTTGATGGATAATGGGTTTTTGGATTTTAATGCCCTTTTCCTCTAAGAGCGTGCGCGTGGCTTTTATCAAAGAGAGTGCCCCGGGGGTGTCGCTGTGGATACACACCGAGTCAAAATCTACGGGAATGATCTTGCCGGTTACACCCTGCACCGTGCCCTCTTTGCAGGCTTGCAAGACTTTATTAGCGACTTCCTCAGGAGTGTAGGCGCGCGCCCGGCGCACCATCACCAACTGCCCATCATCGCCATAATCGCGATCCCCGTAAAACTCACGCACAAAGGGGTGTTTGAGCTCCTTTGCCACGGCATGCGTGATTGTGTTTTCCATGCAATAGATAGGCAAATGCGGGTCAATGGCGTGCAAGGTTTTAATGAGTTCTGTAGAAAACTCGCGATCCTTGCTGGCGTGGATATACAAACTCCCATGGGGCTTAAAATGGTGCAACTTGCCCCCTAGAAAATGCACAAACTCCCGCAGTGCGCCTAGCTGGTAAAGACAATCATTGGTGAGTTCTGTAGGATTAGCCACAATGTGCCTGCGCCCAAAGCCCACCAAGTCCCTAAAGCCCGGATGCACCCCGATCTGCACGCCCTGCTCTAGGGCATTTTGCACACTATGGCGCATGATATTAGGATCGCTGGCATGGAAGCCCGCAGCAATATTGCAACTGCTAATGAGCTTCATAATTTTATCATCTACGCCATCGCCAATAATCCATGGTCCAAAACATTCCCCCATGTCGCTGTTTAAATCAATGTGTTGTTTCACTTGTATCTCCTCTCTAAAGTTGTTGCGCCATTGTGGCACAAGAATCACAATCAAAGAGAAGGGGCGGGCTTTTTTGGATTGGAAGCCATTGATTTTGGTTTTGCTGTGGCTTTTAGTAACAAGATAAAGGCAGAATACTTGGGTTGGGGTGTGTATTTATAAGTTAGAGTTAATTTTATTTGTGCTACAATCCCGTTCTTTTTTGGCGGAGTATGGCGCAGCCTGATTAGCGCGCACCCTTGGGGTGGGTGAGGTCGTGGGTTTGAATCCCGCTACTCCGACCATTTCAACGCTTCCCATGGATAAGTGTTTTTCGATCAGCCAAAGATTTTTCCTCTTGTTTGTCTTGTTTGACTTGCGGTGTGCAATGGCAACAACCAGCTAGCACAAAAACAAAACTGGCTAAACACAAGGACTCTTTCATGCCCTACTTTTCACCTTGCAAGAGTGATTTTTCTTGCACGGCGGGTTTATTCCCATCGGCTTGGTGTTGTTTGGCACCATCTTGCGACTCGTGTGGGTGGTTTTTGGGTGCGCTCCCCTCTTGGTGGCAAGCAACTAGACCTAGGGCGAGCAGAGCAGACAAGAAAACATTTTTCATAGCAATCCTTTAATAAAAATGAATCGCCATTTTAACACTCATTGGTAAAGATCTGTTGAATCGCGGGCAATTTTGGGTGATTTTACGGGGAGCCTAGAATCAAGCCCTTAAAACGCTCGCCAAAACCCTCGGGACTAATGAGCGATCGGGCTTTGAGGGCTTCTTTGGAATAGAGGGTAAAGGGGGTGTTTTGTTCTAATAATGCCAAAAGCTGGGTTAGTCCCATTTTAATAAGAGTTGCGCTCTGTGTCCCGTAAAAAAGCGTGTGGGCTCCTTGTTTGTGTAATAGCTTTTCTAAAAGCTGGAAATTGACATCATAGGTCAAATCCACTTGTTGGTAATAGCCCTCTAGGTTGGCTAAAATATCTGCAAAGTCTAGCACTCTGTGCTGGGTATAAGCCCTCAGATCCACGCCCCCGCGTGCGCCATATTGCCCATAATCAAAACTAACCAATACCCATTTTGGGCTTGCTTGCAAACTAGAGATCAAATCTTTAATGTAGCCCTCCCATGTGAGGGGCACACAACCTTTAAAAGAGGCGATCTGTTCTGGTGGGTGTGTGTGGGATAAAAAATCTAAGATGGCTTGACTAAGGGGTCTCCAGATGGGCTTAGAAGAATCGATATAGAGCATTTGGGAGTCTTGGACAATCTCACAAGGGAAACTATCCCATAATTCATTGCAATAAAGAAATGTGCTTTTTTGGAGGTGGGGTTTTAGTGCCTCTAGGTTAGGCACACAGATCAAATCTGCATGGATTTTTTGGAGTCGTTGTTGTTGTAGGGTGGCTAATGTGCTCAAGGGCTCCACGCTTAAAAAGGTGGTGTGCTCTAAAACGCCACAACTCAGATCGCGCAAGAACAACACCACATCTTGCAACAAATGCCCCTCCCCCGTGCCAATCTCCACTATGCTTAAGGGCAAATCCAAAACCCCTTGTTCTAAGAGAGATAACACATAAAAGGCTAAGGTCCCTCCAAAACACCGACTCGCACTCACGGAGGTATAAAAGTCCCCCTGTGCCCCAATTTTAGCAGTTCTATAATAGCCCTTTGTGCCATAAAGCCACTCTTGCATCAACGCACTAAAAGTTTGCATAGATCTCCTATCATTGGTGTGTTCTCATGTTAGCTAGAATGCTCTAATTTGCCAAATTAGCTGATCTTTTGTTAAAATAAAGCACCTTGTCATAGAAAGCTATGTATGGAATTGCCGGCGGATTTGTATTTTAACCGCGAACTCTCATGGTTGCGTTTTAACACGCGGGTATTAGATCAGGTTTGCGATGGGAGCTTGCCCCTTTTGGAGCGGCTGAAATTTTTAGCCATCTATGGGACAAATCTAGATGAGTTTTACATGATCCGTGTGGCGGGCTTGAAACACCTCTATGATCACAGCGTGGTGCAAGAGGGCTTGCAAATGGGGCATGGCAAGCAATTAGAATGCATCCGCAGTTATCTGGTTACCGAACAAAAAATCGTGCAAGAGCAGTTTTTGCAACTCAAAGAGAAATTAGCCCAGCAACATTTGGTGATCAAGAGTGTTGAGGAGTTGAGCACCAAGAACACCGAGAAACTGCGTGCCTATTTTGATAATTATCTTTACCCAGTTGTTGTCCCCATCATTTTAGACCCCCTTCCCTTTTTTGGGCAATTTGAGTTTTGGGCTCATTTTGGGCTTGCAACATACCAGCTATGCCCATAAAGCCTATGGGATCATCAAAATCCCCGCGCTTTTAAAACGCTTTATCCCCGTAGAAAAGGGCGTTTTTGTGCCGGTGGAACAGGTGGTCAAGCAATTTGCCCCCTTGCTCTTTGAAAAACACAGCGTTTTAGAGAGCATGGTTTTCCGTGTTACATGCGATGCGGACATGGAGAT
>NZ_FZLB01000026.1:0-35572 GCF_900196775.1 Helicobacter bizzozeronii | reverse complement strand
GGTGTTTTGGGGGGGGCTAGGTTTGGGAGTGGGTTGCTGGAAATAATAGCTATAAATGGTTAAAAAAATAAAGGAGAGCGCAACGGCTAGAATGAGTTTTAAATTATTGTCTTTCACTATGGACCTTGAGGATGTAGTAAGGGGAGGGGGTTTTAGGGTTTAAGGGCACTAAGAAATACAGCAAGGTAACTTCTTTAGGGGCGCAAAACATGGGTTGGATAGGCTTAGAGCCAATGGGGTAGGCAATCCCGCCAGCAGTGTAGGGGTGGCAGGATAAAATGCGTTTGGCAATTTTATAGAGGGCTTTAGGGAGACTCTCACAATGTATAAGCCAGAGGGCATAAGCCGAGCAAGTGGGGTAATAACGGCAAGAAACGGGCTTGAAAACTGAAAAATACCTATAGAGGTGCAAAAGTCTAAGGCAAAAGGCGCGCATGGGCATCAAGTGGGGCTAAAAGAGCCATGTTTTTTCTTGGGCTTGAGGGGCTTTGCCAAACGAGCCAGTATCTGTTCTTTTAACTCTGGGTAACTCAAGGTGTCAATACCCACTTTAGCCACAAACACAATGGCTTGTTTTTCTATGGGTGCATGCCTTAGGATTGCGCGCACGCGCCGCTTGATCAAATTACGGCAAACCGCATTCCCCACTTTTTTAGAAACGCTCAAACCCAGTAGGGAGGTAGGGGGGTGGTTGAAAAAAACACCATGCTGGTCCAAGTGCAAGCAATGCATCACAAAAAGCGGGTGGTGTTTTTTAAAACCCTTTTTATAGACATAGCTGAATTGTCGGGTTGTTTTTAACGATTGCACTCAACAACTAAACGGCGAGTTGTTTGCGACCCTTTGCTCTCCTAGCATTGATCACCTTGCGCCCATTCTTGGTTTTCATGCGCACTAGAAAACCATGTGTGCGCTTGCGGGGGGTGTTGTGGGGTTGGTAGGTGCGCTTCATCTTAAATCCTTTAAAAAAGCAAAAAATATCGGAGCATTTTAGCCTAAATTCTCTAAAAACTATCTAAAATCACGGGTTTTTGTTCTTATCCTCAACCAAAATATAGAGCTGGTTTAAGTGGTTGGTTTGCAACAAATCCACCACCTTGACAAAACTATCCAAGTTGCTATTTTTATCGCCTTGTAAAATAATGGGCGTGTCTTTGGCATAGCCTCTCACAGCGCGCCTAAGCGCCTCAAAACTCACTTTTCGTTTGTCTAGGTAAAACTCGCCTTTGTGGGAGATGGCGATATTGACTTGCTTTTTATTCAGCACATCTTGGGCATTATCCGAACTCTTATCCACTTTGGGGATATTGATGGGCAACTTGGAGGTTTGCACAAAAGAGGCGGTGGTGAGCACGATCACCAAGAGCACGAGCATAATGTCGATAAAGGGGACGACATTCATGGAGTCTATTTTTTTCATCAGTCTATATCCAAGCGGTTATAGGAGTTTTCCTCCGTAGCGGGGTGGTGGTAGATGTCCCACTTGGTCATGATGACTTCGCTTTTACGCACCAGCATGTTATAAATCACCACAGAGGGGATCGCCACAATCAAGCCCATACCCGTAGCCTTGAGTGCAAGGGCTAGACCGACCATGATTGCCTTAGTATCCACCGCACCCGTGTTGCCCAAATCAATAAAAGTGAGCATGATCCCCGTTACCGTCCCTAGCAAACCGATATAGGGCGCATTGGAGCCAATGGTCGCCACCAAAGTTAAACGGCGGTGCAAATCCAGTTCTAATTTGCGTTTGTCCATGTAATCATCCACCCGCATGGTGGCGTAAAACCACACCCGCTCAATGCCAATGGCGATCACAATCACGGAGAGGAATGCCAAAAACCCTAAAATCCCATACTCCACCATTTCTTTCATTAAAGTCCAAGAACCCATCATATCTTTCATCAAGAACCCTTAGCGTGATTTTTAAAGGCTATTTTAGCATCTATTTCTAACGCCTTTTTTTTCATGTCCTCCCTTTTGTCATAAAGCTTTTTCCCTTTAACCAAAGCAATTTGGAGTTTGACGCGGTTTTTTTGATTAAAATACAATTTCAACGCCACAATGCTTAGGCGTTGCTGCCCCACTTGGTTAAACCACTTGCGTAATTGCTTTTTGTGCAAGAGCAACTTTCGAGAACGCCTCTCATCGGGTCTGTAGTGGGTGTTTGTATTTGCCAAGTGCGCCACATGCATGCCAAATAAAAAAGCTTCACCGCGCACGATCCTAACAAAATTATCCTTTAAATTCACCCTACCCATCCTGATCGCCTTGACCTCAGAACCCACCAGCACGATCCCTGCTTCTAGGCTTTCTAAAATCTCATAATCAAAGTAAGCCTTTTTATTGCGCGCAATCTCTTTCAAGCACCCCCCTTAAGCGTAAAAAAGCCACTCCCACTCCCGCTAAAAAACCAATGGGGGGGTAATTGCTTTTCAAGTTGTGCTAGCTTAGGATAAGCTTTTAATGCAGGGGTGAGCAGATCATTTAAGGCACTGCGATTATATTTTTTGAGCAGTTGGTCACTGGGTAAATCCATGCCCTCAAGGGGGCTAGTCTTTTCAAAAAGCGCATAAACCCTAGCGGTTTGGCAAGACACTGGGGGGGTTAAAATCTCCCACTCTAGGGCGCTCTCTTCAAAGGGGCTAACCCATTCGCCCCGACCATAGACATGCGCACTAGAAAAACCCGAGATAAAAAAATTCACATCGCTCCCCACCTGCGCCCCGATCGCATAGCATTCCGGCAGGCTCAAATCTAAGTTTAAACGCCTATTGAGCTGGGCTAAGAGCATGCCCGCATCCGCACTCCCCCCGCCCAAGCCCGCTTGGGTGGGGATGTGCTTTTCAACCTCAATATGGAGGGTGTCTAGGAGTTTTAAAAGACTGGAGGGGGTTTGTTTGGCTTGCAAATGTTGCTTTAGGGCTTGGAGCATTTTATAAATGGTGTTTTCTTGCAAGGCACAACCAAAATCCCCCTTAAGGGCAAATGCCGATCCGGTCTTGATGGATACAAAATCCTTAAAGGTGTTTTTCACCAGCACCAGCCTAGAAATCAAGGTGTGATACCCCCCATGCAACCCCAAGATTTTTAAAAAGACATTGATCTTAGGATAGACCTCAAAACTAAAGGGGATCACTTCAATTTACCCAGTTGGATGGATTGCCCCATACCCGCTAAGACCTCATCGCTCACCGTTTGGGAAGCCTTTTGATTCTCAGAGGCGACCGCTTCTTTGAGCTCAGAGCGCAAGATCAGGGTATGGGCTGGGGCTTGGAAACCGAGTTTGACATTGCCCTTGTCAATGGAAACCACCTTGATATAAATATCCTCCCCAATCACCACCCCCTCGCCTAGCTTTCTGGCTAAAATCAACACGCTATATTGCCTTATTCTGCGCTAATTTGCACGCTCTCCATCACATCGCCCTGTTTGAGAGAATCGAGCACCTTGAGGCTTTGTTCCTCTTCAATCTGCCCAAAAACCGTGTGTTCGCCATCCAAATGGGGTTGGGGCGCAAAACACAAGAAAAACTGACTCCCCCCGGTATCACGCCCGGCATGCGCCATGGATAACGCCCCCCTCTTGTGCTTGTGGGGGTTATTTTGCACTTCGCATTTGATGCGATGCCCCGGACCACCTGTCCCGCTCCCATAAGGGCAACCCCCTTGGGCGACAAAACCGGCGATCACGCGGTGGAAACTCAGACCATTGTAAAAGCCCTCATTAGCCAAAGTGGCAAAATTGCTCACCGCTTGGGGCGCGTCCTTGCCAAAGAGGCGGATTTTAATTACGCCCTTATTGGTGTGGATTGTGGCGTAATTGTAGGTGGCTAAGACTTGGGGTTCTAGATTGTAAGTTTTGAGTGTGTCCATAAAATCCTCTTAGAGTTAAAAGATTCAAGCATTTTACCGATTTCAACTTAATTTATCAGCATGGGGCGTGTATGCGGGCATTGGCGGTTATCTTAGGGTTGTTGGCACTGGGGGCATTGCAGGCTGAGGGGATCAACACCTCCTTAATCCACCCAACTCAAAAAACCAACACCCCCAAAAAACACCCCCAAAAAAACAAACCCCAAAAACCCCCCAAATCTGCCCCCACATCTGAGCGTTGGATTTATAGCAGTGCGTTTTTAACCGCCTATTTTAGCGATGGGCATTACAAACAAGGCTATGGGCTCTTATTGCCCAATGGGAATTACTTGAGTGCCTCTAGCTTGGTGTTCGATCAAGGCATGTATGCCCAAACCATCATGGCTAGAATGCAAGATGACAGCGCGCCCTTACTCATCTGTGTTGCCCGCCTACGCCTTAAAGCCATCGATCGCAACCGGGGGCTTTCCCTCTTGGGCACGCATCTTTTCACCAATGATAATTGCCAAGTGCGCCCCGAGAGTTACTACCATGCCCGCATTTACAAAAAATACGCCCAAAACCTCCTAGCCCATAGCCCAACACCCAGCACCAAAGCCCTCTACTACCCCCAAGTAGGCTCTCAAAACGCCTTTGAGGTCCAAAATCTGCACAACCCCTCTAGTTTGCAAGATACCCCCCTGGGCCGCCCCCTTTTTGATGCGCATGGAGTCTTCATGGGCATGCTTGGCGATCAGCAAAATCAAATTAAAGTCATTAAAAGAGGGGTGATCACTGACTTTTTACGCGCCATGCAGAAACACAAATTGCTTTAATTCTCTAGGGTAATTTCTAGGTTTGTGGCACAAAAGCACAACTTGGGAGTGGGTGGTGCTCCAAAAGGGAGCACGCCATGAAGTTGCTAATAATCCTAGCGGTATTAGTGGTTCTAACCCAACCACGAGGATTATTGTGCCATAACTTCCTTAATTTTGTGCTGATTCCCTTTAATTTTGGTTATAATTTTAGCTTATGGCGCACATGGTGGTCTGCTTTGGGTCATTCGGAGAATAAGACTTAGAGCTTAGGGTTGGGGGGATAGTGGGAGCAAAGCGACGCTTTGCCCCTCCAGAAAGGAGGCCACCATGAAGCAAATGCTGATAATCCTAGCGTTGATGGTATTCTTCACCCAATACCTCCGCTAAGGCGAACGCCCCCTTTGGGGGGCAGTCGCGCTAGGATTATTGTACTATAACTTCTTTAATTTTACGCTTTATTTTTCTCTTTGGTTATAATACTTCTAACGATACGATGGTGATCGCCTTTTCGCCTATTTGGAGAACAAGATTTAAAGCTTGGGGTTGGGGAGATAGCGGGTGATCTCTCAGAAAGGAGATCACCATGAAAATTTTCGTGTTCTTAGTGGTGCTAATGGTGGTTTTGGCGACTCCATTGCGCTAAAAGCTAGGGTGCTTGGGGGAGCACCCTACCACTGGGAGCATTGTATCGGATTTTGGTTAAATTTTCCCCTTATTCTTCCCACAAGTCTTTTAATAACGCCACAAACCCCGGTTGTTTGTTTTGCAAAACTCTAAATGAATCTAGCAGGTGCAAGAATTGATCGCGGCTCAGGGCGTAAATATCACGGGCGATAGTGATGTCTAGCCCTGCGCGTTTGGTGTTTAAAAGCTTTTGGGTTTTGGGGATGTCTAAAGGGGTTGTAAAGAGAGTTTTTAGCTCACTGAAGTGGTTAGCTGAATCGTAATAAAGCTGGCATTCTAGGGCAGATTTGGCAATCGCCAAATAAAGGGGATTGTTAGCGATCTCTTGGGGAGTGGGCTGTGGGAGGGGGAGTTCATAGAGGTAAATTTTGCTGATATTCATTTGAGAATGCAGGCGCAAGAGAAAATCCACCACCAAAGAATTAAACAAACCCAAAATAAAGAGAGTTTGCAAAGGGGGCGTTTCTAGTATGCCCTTTGGGGTGTAAGTGTAGGGCACGCTCAAATACATGCTATGCCCTGCGGTGTAATTTCTAGGAATCAAACTCACAATGAGGCTTCGCTCATTGGTGTCGCTGGCAATCCCACGATACCCCAACCTCAAATATTGATACTCATAGGCAATCGTCCCGCTGTAGCCTCCCTTTTTAGCGCGGTGTTGTTCTCTGCTTTTAAGTCTCTCTTGGAGTGCCTCTGCTTCCACGCCATAGCGTGGGGGGCAAACTCTGCATTGAATTGGTGGATGTGTTTGCCCTCTAGCAGGGGCAAAAGCTTAGCTTTTGCTTGGGTTTTAGCGCGCGCGTCTATGGGTTTAAACAAGTCTTTATCCCCTGTCATGTGCAATTCGGATCGAAAACCTAGCCACATTTGGGGTTTGAATAAATCCTTATCCCCGCTCATATCCAACTCACGCCTAAAATCCAACCACCCCTCATTAAGCCGTGCAAACTTTGAGGCACAATGATCTAAAATCTCTAAATCTAGGGCATTACGCACTTCCTTAAGCGCGCATTTGGGGGTTTCTAGTAGAGCTGTCGGGGAGATCAAAAGGGGGCTTTGTTTGGCAATGTCGCTCACATTTTCTAAGTAAAAGAGGGCTTTAATGGGTTGTTGGCTCTTTTCTTGGTTCAAGCCCAGCAAAGCGAATTTGTAACAGCGATGCACGCTAGGAAAAATGCCTTGGCGGTTTTCAAAACTATAAAAAAACTCTAGGGCGTGTTCTTTTAAAATCTGTGCCCTCAAGTGCAAACTCCCCTCTTCTAACATCAGCGCGCTAGGAATCACTAAGGCTAGCTTGGCTTGGGGAGCTAGCAGGCTCAAATTGCGCTCGATAAAAAATCTAAAGAGATTGCCATCGCCTGCCCCTCTGCTGTTGGGGTAATGGGCTTTGTAATAGGCGTTGGTGGTTTGGATTTTGGCTTGCTGTTTGTCAAACTCTTCTTTAATGTAGTCTTTGGCTAGGGCTTCTGCTTTAAAATCTGCTTTTTCTGCAAGGGAAAAGGTGCGATACGCGCTTCTAAAGCTAGAAAAAAACTCGCTTTCATCAAATTTGGTTTTCTCCCAAGGGGGGTTAGTAACAATGGCATTAAAGCCGCCAAATTGCCCCCCGATCACTAATTCGGGGAAGGCGATTTCATAATTGAAGAAATTAAATTCTTGGGCGTATTGTTCTATGCACGCTTTGACCTCTTTATACTTTGGGGTGTGTAATTGGTCTAGGTCAGCCATTGCGTTAATTGTCAAGCCTTGCGTGTTGGCGCGCCATGTTTCTTGGGCTTTTAGGTGAGCCTCTAAAAGGGGGTTGGGGCTTTTCTCTTCTTGCCTGTTCTCTTTGGGCTCTTTGAGGTTGAGTGCCATGATCTTGTGGGTGTTGTAAAAGTTGAGATAAAAATTGAGCTTGTCTAGCTGGGGTTTTAGGCGTTGGTAGATTCTTTTAGAGTGGGCGATCTGCTTTTGGGTGCGATCTGGGATATTGGCTAGCAGAGTGGCGCGCCTTTGTAGGGTTTTGAGCTTTTTAAAGAGGTGGTCTAAAAAGAGGTTTTGGGTTTTGTCTTTGGGGTTTCTCTTGCGATCCTCTCGGGTCAAAAACCCTTCAAACTCTTTAAGGGAGCAACCTATGAGCGCGTTCCCGCACTTGATATGGTGTTCTAAAAAGCTTAAAGGCATGCCAAAGATAAAGCTATCAATCCATAAAGAGAGTTTAGCTAACTCGATGCTGAAGGGATTGACATCTACCCCATAGATCATTTTCTTTAAAAGCAGGCGTTTTAAAATCGCCGCTTCATCGACTTCATAGGCGGGGTTATAGGCTTGCACTTGCGCGCTTAGGGTGTTGATCTCCTCTTGTAAGAGGGGGCGCAAGGCTTCAAAGCCTAAAGCCTTTTGACTAGCCTGATTGAGGGCTTCTATTAAGAATGCGCCACTCCCACAGGCATTGTCTAAAATCTTAAAGTTTAGGACATTGTCATCATTCAAGCCTGCTAGGGCGTGCTCTACTAAGCTTTTGGTGATGTCCTCATGGGTGTAAAAACTCCCGCTAGACTTCCTAGAGTTGGAGGTGTTTTTGAGATAAATTTGCCCCTTAGCGTAGTGTTGGGTTTTTTTGGCTTGCTTTTGGATTTTTTGGTAGTCGTGATTGTCATAATAGCCCTCCCCTTTGGGTGTGGTGCAGTAGTGCAATTCTTCATCAGCCAAAGCGAAAAAGTAGGACATCAACCCCTCGTAAATGCTCCCCAAATGCACCACGCTTAGAGTGGCGTAACCGCGTTGGGATTCTCCATAGTAGAGGAGATGGGTTAAAATCTGTTTTAAGAGTTTGTCGCTGATGATCTTGCCCTTTTTAAAAAGGGCGGTTTTTTCAGGCTCAAAAAGTCCGCCATCAAACAAGGGCATGGCGTAATTCTCATTGCCCTCATTGTAGATTTGGAAAATTTCTTCTAACTTGCCCATGCCATAGTGGGTGTTGGGGTTATTCTCTATCCACTCTAAGATGTTATGGATGCTCAAATGCTTGTTAAACCCGCTATGGGCTTTGAGCGTGTCCTCAAACTTGTCTTCAAAGTAGGCGATAAAAAGTAATCTAAAGAGAAAATAGAGGGTGTTTTGATAAATCTCTTTGAGTGTGGCTTGTGGATTGCGTGCGTATAGGGCTTTGCCGATGTCTTCAAATAAAGAGAAGTCATAGCCCTCTGTGCCATAGATGAGATTTTGTAAATCTTTTTCGACAGCGCTCTTGTGTTGCTCATTGGCTTGCAGGGTGGTGCTGATTTGGGGGGCTTGATCTTGGGAGTCAAAGTTAGCGGCGTTGAAAATGTGGTAAAAGTAGAGAAAATGTTTTAAGTCTTGGGTTTGCAAGATGAGCTCTAAATTGATCTCAAAAAAAACTTTATTGTAAGTGGGCTTGCTTGCGTCATAAAAACGCCACACCCTCCCATTGGTCAAAAAGCCGTAATTGTGCCGTAACGCATTGAGATAGCCTAAAAGTTGGTAATGGGGATTGTGGGTGATTTTCTTATTATCTATGGCGACGCTGTAAGCCTTGCTCTCACAGATCACGCTGAAAAAGGCGTTACTGGCGTATCTTTCTGCTTTGTCTAGGGCTTGGTATTCTTGTTTTAACTCTGGGCTAGCAAAGAGTAAAAAATCGGGCTTTTCTAGTTTGTCTTGGATGATCTTTTCTTCTTGGCGTAGATACTCCCAGCCCAAGAGTTCTAAGACTTTGGCGATGAAGCCATCTTCAAACTGGTGTTCGTTGCTGGTTTTAAAGTTTTGCAGTTTGAGGGCTGTCATTTTCTCTAGGACTTCTTGGGCTTGCTCTTTTGTCTGTTCAAAGTTGTAGAGTTTGGGGAGTTCTTGCTCTAGGGTGTAGGGGGTGAAGAGGTTGTTGTGGATGTAAAACATGGGAATAGCCTTTGTCTAAATCGCTTGAGAATTTTAGCACACTCTGGTTATTTAATGTTATCCTAAGTTATCCTAAGGGATTTTGTCTCTAGGGTGCTTGCGGTGGGTTAGGAAATCTACTTTGGAAGGGTTATCATGGTTAGTGTCTTTTTGACATACTCCCCGCACTCAAAGCTAGAGGATTGAAGGTATCATCAAAGCTAGCCCGCTAGGCATGTCTTAGTGCCTCTACTCCAAGAGTTAAGCCCGCTCTCTATGAATATCCACGCTTGCGTTTAAATCTCTATCCAAAGAAAACCCACAAGAGGGGCAATTTTGGCGGGCACTATATGCCCGCTCCCTATCTTTTAGACTCAAGTCCTCTTTGAGTGCCCCGCAATTAGAACAAGTTTTAGAGCTGGGAACAAAAGCATTGCTTTTGATGAAACCTATTTTAACCACTTGGATTTTTCTCTCCAAGATAGCCACAAACTCACTAAAAGTCAAATCATTGATTTTGCGCTCCCGTTCTCAGATTTTTGATTTTTCTGTGCAACCTCCAATCTCTCTAAAACCAAGGAGCGTTATCAAAAATACATCCGCTCAACATTGTCATTCACTTTAAAAAGGCTTAACTCTTCACCCTCTAAAAAACCCCTTTTGTGCAGTTATCCGACCAAGCACAACCTAAAGGGGGGAGGATTTTAGCACCATTCCTCTTAAAAAGACCAAGTGGGGCAAATGCATGCAGAACTTGAAAACACCGCTAAAAACGCAGAATAAATTTTTTACCAAATCTAAAACTTAGAGCTCATGCCTTAATCTTGGCATCCTTAATCACAAAATACGCCGTGGGGATGATAAAGAGGGTCAAAACCACGCTGGTGATCATCCCGCCTAGCATGGGGGCGGCGATGGCGTGCATGATCTCTGAGCCCACGCCATGGGAATACATGATGGGGATCAAAGAGACCAAAATACTAAAAAAGGTCATCAATTTGGGGCGCACGCGTTGCACTGCCCCGTGCATGATCGCCTCTTTGAGTTTGGCGCTTGTGTGTTGCTCTTCTTTTAAGAAGTTTTGATAAGCGTCTTCTAAGTAAATGATCATCACAATCGCGGTTTCACTTGCCACCCCTAAAAGCGCTAAAAAGCCCACTAACGCAGCGATGCTTAAATTAAGCCCTAGCAGTTTCATAAACACCAACCCGCCCAAAAAGGCAAAGGGTAGGCTAAAGAAACATAAAAGCGAATTTGTGGGGCTTTTAAGAGCAAATACAATCAACAAAAAGATCACAAAAATACTCATGGGCACGATGTATTTTAAGGTGGCAAAAGCTTCATCGAGGTATTGGCTCTCCCCTGAAAACTCATAATAATACCCACTAGGCAGTTTAACACTTTCTAAAAGTTTTAAGGCAGCTTGGCGGTAGGTCTCAGAGCTGACCCCATTTTTAGGCACGATGTAAATAAAATGCACATTCAAGCCCTTTTCGCTTTTGAGCACCGCCGGGGCGTTGGCATAGTAGATATTGGCAAATTCTCTTAAAGGCACAAAACTAAAGGGGGTTTTGATGTAGAGATTGTCTAAACTCTCGATGTTGTTGCGTTGGGTGTCTTGCAGGCGTACCGAAATGGGGTAACTCTCCACGCCATCAATGAGAGTAGAGATGCTCGCCCCCCCCACGCCATAGCTGATCATATTCAAGACGGCTTCTTTGGTGATTCCATACTGGGCGAGCTTTTCGGGGCGTAAATCCACATTGAGGTAGTAGCCATTATTGGATTTTTCAGCAAAGACAGACAGCGACTCGGGCAGGGTTTTTAATTTTTGCTCCATTTGGATCGCCAATTCTTGTAGCAAAGTGGGGTCTTTGCCATAGAGCTTAATCCCTAAGGGCGTGCGAATCCCGGTTAAAAGCATGTCAATACGCCCCCTAATGGGATAGGTCCAAGAATTGACTAAGCCCTTTAACTGCAGGGTATTTTCTAGGGTGTCCCTTAGTTTTTTATAGGTTAAGCCCGGCCGCCATTCGCTCTTGGGCTTGAGCTCAATGTAGGTTTCTAGCATGGAGAGTGCCGCGCTATCTGTGCTGCTATTAGCCCGCCCGGCTTTACCAAAGACTTGTTTGACCTCAGGGATCGCCTTAATGCGTTTGTTGGTTTCCTCTAGGTATTTTTTAGCCGTGTCGATTCCTACCGCATTGGTGGTTACGGGCATATACATCACCACGCCCTCATTAATGGAGGGGATGAACTCCCAGTTGAGTTTTTTATAAACCACATAAAGCCCGCCTAGCCCCAGCACGCTTATAACCAAAAAAACATACCGCAAACGCAACACAAATCTAAGGCACACCCCGTAAATCTTAATGAAAAAGACATTGATCGGGTTTTTGTTCTCCGCAACAATTTTGCCCTTAATGAGCCAAAGCATTAAAATAGGCACAATGCTAATGGAAAGCAAAGCCCCCACCAACATCGCAAAGGTCTTGGTATAAGCCAGTGGGGAAAATAGCCGTTTTTCCTGCCCGCTCAAATCAAAAATAGGCAAAAAAGACACCACGATAATCATCAATGCAAAAAAGATGGCGGGTCCCACTTGTTTTACGCCCGCAATGATCGCCTCTTGGCGTTCTTGCTCATTTTGCATATTGGCATGCCCTAAATGCTTGTGTGCGTTCTCCACCATCACAATAGCAGCATCCACCATCGCCCCAATGGCAATGGCAATCCCCCCCAAGCTCATAATGCTCGCCTCAATGTTGAAAAAATGCATCAGTAAAAAGCTCAAGCACACACAAAGGGGCAAAGTGATGATGACAACCAATGCGCTTCTAAAGTGCAACAAAAAGATCGCAATGATAACCAGCACGATCACGCTCTCTTCTATGAGGGTGTGGATGAGATTATCCACCCCCTTTTGAATCAACTCGCTGCGATCATAAACGGGCACAATCTGCACCTCTTGATTGCCCTCTTGCAAATGTGCGATTTTTTCTTTAATGCGTTGCAAAATAGCATAGGTGTCGGCGTGGTAACGCACCATCACAATCCCGCCCACGACCTCCTGCTCGCCATTTAAGTTTGCCACTGAACGGCGGGGCTTGGGGGTAAAATTGATCGTGGCGATGTCTTTAAGCTTAATGGGGGTTAGATTAGGGGCTTTGAGCACAATTTGGCTCAAGTCCTCTAAACTTTTGGTGTATCCTTGTGCGTGGATGATCTTTTCAAACCCATTTTCTAAGATGATCCCCCCGCCTGTGTCCTTGTTGGACTTTTTGATCGCATTGATCACATCCTGGATATTCAAATCGTATTTCACCAATGCATCATTATTAATCGTAACCTCATAATTGCGCTCAAACCCCCCCACGCTAGCGACCTCGCTCACCCCATCCACGCCCAACAAGGCATAGCGGTAATAAAAATCCTGTAAGGTTTTCAACTCGGCTAGATTCTTGGTCTTGCTTTTAAGAGCATATTGATAAGCCCAGCCAATGGAGGTTGAGTCGCTCCCCATTTCCACCTTAGCCTCTAGGGGCAACTTGACCCGTGCCATCTGTTCGCTCACCCGATCCCGGGCAAAATACAGATCCACGCCATCTTTAAAGATCACATAGATCAAGCCGGTTTCATAGCTGGCAATCCCACGCACGGTTTCAATATCAGCAATCCCCATCAAATTAGAAACCAGCGGATAAACCGCTTGTTCTTGCACCACTTGGGGGCTTTGATTAGGGTAGCTCACCTGCACGACTACTTGCGTGGGGGAGAGATCGGGTAGGGCATCTAGGCGGGTGTGTAACATCGCCCAAATGGAGATGAGAAAGAGCAAGAAAACCCCCATCACAACGATCAATTTATTCTTAAGGCTCAAAGAGATCAACGCATTGATCACTATTCATCTCCATTATTGATCGCATCGGCATCTAAGATAAAGAGCGCATTTCTAGCCACCTCATCGCCTGCCTTTAAGCCCTCTAAAACTTGATAACTCCCATCGTTCAAGCGTTTGGCTTTGATCTGCGTGAATTCAAATGAATCATCATCTTTCTTGAACACCACCGCATGCCCGTTTTTGATGAGCACCGCCTCTTTAGGCAAGATGAGTATTTTTTGCTTGGGCTGGTAGATCGTAACTTTGGCAAACATATTGGGGAAAAAGAGCTGATCTGGATTCTTTAAAATAAAGCGGGCTTCAAGCATTTTATCTTGCACGCCCACAAGGGGATTGATGTTGGAAAACTCCAAATTAAAGATCCCGGGCACACCCTCGACACTGATTTGCGCCTTAGATAAGTGGCGCACAAAGTCCAAATCTTCTTGATTGACCCTCACCAGCACATACAACGCCTTTAAGTCAATGATTTGGAACACCAAAGCCCCACTCTTAATAAATTCCCCCTCATTAATGGTCTTGCTGAAAATCACCCCACTAAAGGGGCTACGCATTTCGATCTCATTCTTAATTTTCTTGGTTTGGATGATGCTTTCAATCTCAACGCTGGGGACACCCAGTAAGCGCAATTTCTCACGCATCGCCCTCACCTGACTAGAAAAGCGCAAAGAGGAGAGCAATTCGCTTTGCACGGATATAAGGGCAGGGGAGTAAATGCTAAAGAGCTTGTCCCCCGCCTTAACATTTTGGTAAGTGCGATTCACATATAGCTTTTCTACAAAGCCATCAAAGCGCAAGTTAAAAGAATAAACCCTGCGTTCATCGGCAGATAAGGTGGCGTAATATTGTCTAAAAGGGGCAAATTCTTTCAGTTGCACCTTCACACTGCCCACCGCTTGCAAATGCGCCAAGCTTAAAAAAAGCCCTAAAATCCACTTTTTCATTGCAGTCCTTTTAGGTTTTCTAGCGCAAGGTAGTTTGTGGCTAAAGCACTCTTAGTTTCTAGCTGTAACAACTTTGTGTTGATGGTGTCGTTAAAAGCATTGTAATAGCTGTTGTAATCGCCCTGCGATGAAGGCAAATTGTCCTTATAGATTTGCACGATGTGTTCGCTCGCTTGTAAAATTTGTTCAATATTGGCTAAATTCTTTTGTAATTGTGTGAGTTTCTTAATCAATTTGCGGGCGTTGTGTTGCACGCTGTTTTTTATGTTTTCTAGAGAGTTTAATGCCACCAAATGCTCTTCTCTACGCTGTTGTAGAGTATTGTTTTGTTTGCCATAGATGGGTAAGGGGATTGCTATACCGATGGTGAACATGTCAAAGATTTTAGAGCGGAAGAGATAGTTAGCGGTTACATTAATATCTTCTAAAAAACTCTTTTTGGCTAAAGTGATGTTTTTCAGGGCTTGGCTGTTTTGCAAACTGGCGATTTTAATTGTGCGGTTAGTTTCCATGATCTCTTTAAGCTCAACTTCGGGCTTAAAGGCTATGAGGCTGGGAGCCAGGCTTAACAAATCACTTTGATTGAAGGTAAGCTCGCTGATACTAATCTTATTGTCCGCTAGGCTGTCTTGCAAGTCGTTTTGCTTGATCTCCCATTGTGCCTTTATCACCTCTAATTTAGCAATGGCAATTTGGTCGGGATTGCTGGAGTGTTTGGCCCTATAGAGTAAATTCTCTATATTGTCTAAAGCGTCTTTAAGTAAGGCTAATTTTTGTGTGTTTTTATAGACATTGATAGCATTGCTCAAGATATTGATAGCAATTTGTTGCTTGAGTTGTTCTAATTCTAAAATCTTTTTTTGCCGTTCAATTTGCACCACTTGCTTTTGTGTGTGCCTTTTGCCATTCACATCAAACTTTTGACTAAGCCCCACGCTGATACTCTGCATAAAACTCGAATCGAGGATAAAAAAGTTATTGACATCGGCATTATTATAGCCCACATACAAGATCGGATTATCCCAACGGCTCACCGCCTGCGCTTGGGCTTGCAAGCTGTCAATCTGTGCCTGTAGGCTGGCAATTTTAGCGTTTTTGACAAGGTATTTTTTATACACCACTTGCAAGTTTAAAGGAGTGGCTAAAGCCACACCTTGCAAAGCGACAAACAATAAGTGAAGGAATAACGCGCGCATTAAATATCTACGCTACCCTTGCCTTTATAGGTTTTGCCCTCTTTGGTTGTGATCTCCACTTTGACCTGCCAAGTCCCGCTCATGGGCAAATTCACGCTCGCCTCATACACGCCATCTTTTTCTTTGACTTGCGCTTTTTCGTGCATAGCAGGCATGCCCGGCATTTCAGGCATGCTAAATTTGAGCTTAAGCTGTGCGCCCTTAAGGAGTTTGCCCCCTAGAGTGGGCGTGAGGCTAAAATGGTTATTCCCGCTCACCAGCTTAGCGCTGGATTTAAAAGACACGGCGACCTCTTTAGCCTTAATTTGCATCTCCCATGCATGCAAGCTCCCAAATGCAAGACCACATGCCAAGATCAGGCTACCTAATTTTTTCATCGCAAACTCCTTTGTAAAAGATAGGGGCATATTAAACTTTATTTGTGTAAAGTTTGTGGAAATTAATCCTTCTTGTGTTAGAGTTGGCTATCTTAAACATAAAGGATTAGCATGTCTTACCGCACAGAACACGACACGATGGGCGAGGTCAAAGTTGAAAATAGCAAGTATTGGGGCGCACAAACCCAAAGAAGCTATGAGAACTTTAAAATCGGCACGGAAAAAATGCCAACAGAGTTGATCTACGCCTTTGCCAAACTCAAACGCGCTCTGGCTAAAGTCAATCAGGATTTGGGCAAATTGGACGCACAAAAAGCAGGAGCCATTATCCAAGCTTGCGAGGACATTTTAGAGGGCAAGCTAGAGGGCATGTTCCCTTTAGCCATTTGGCAAACCGGGAGCGGGACTCAGACCAACATGAACATGAACGAGGTCATCGCCAATAGAGCGACCGAAATTTTAGGGGCAGACTTTAGAAAAGAAAAATTGATCCACCCTAACGATCATGTCAATATGTCCCAAAGCTCCAATGACACCTTCCCCACCGCCATGCACATTGTGGCGGTGTTGGAACTCACAAGCAAACTCCTGCCTGCCCTAGACAAATTGCATGCCACCTTGCATGCCAAAAGTCAAGATTTTAAGGATATTATCAAAATCGGGCGCACGCATTTACAAGATGCCACGCCTTTAACTTTGGGGCAGGAATTTAGCGGGTATGTGAGCATGTTAGAGCACTCTAAGATGCAGATTTTGGAGAGTTTAGAGGGGCTAAGAGAGCTAGCCATTGGGGGCACGGCGGTGGGCACAGGCTTAAATGCCCACCCCCAATTATCTGAGAAGGTCGCTCAAGAGCTCACCCACTCCACGGGGCAAGAGTTTAAAAGCGCACCCAATAAATTCCACGCCCTCACCAGCCATGACGCGATCAACTTCGCGCACGGCGCGCTCAAAGGGCTGGCGGCAAACTTAATGAAAATTGCTAACGACATTAGATGGCTTGCCAGCGGTCCGCGCTGTGGGTTGGGCGAATTACACATTCCTGAAAATGAACCGGGCAGCTCTATAATGCCGGGCAAAGTCAATCCCACCCAATGCGAGGCTTTGACGATGGTCGCTGTGCAGGTGATGGGCAATGATGCGGCCATTGGCTTTGCCGCCTCTCAGGGCAATTTTGAACTCAATGTCTTTAAGCCCGTGATCATTTATAACTTCTTGCAAAGCCTGCAACTGCTCGCCGATGGCATGCTCAGTTTCAACGAACATTGCGCAATTGGCATTGAGCCCAACAAGGACAAGATCGACTACTATTTGCACCACTCGCTCATGCTGGTAACCGCACTCAACCCCCATATTGGCTATGAAAATGCCGCCAAAGTCGCCAAAAACGCCCACAAAAAGGGCATTAGTTTAAAAGAGTCTGCTGTGGAGTTAGGGCTTTTAAGCGCACAGGATTTTGAAAAATTTGTCATACCCGAACAAATGATTGGCCCTAAAGCTTAATGCCCCAACCCTTTTTTGTCTATGATGACATCTGCCTTTATCAAGCTAACACCCTCAATCAGAGGCTTTTGCCCCCTAAGAGTCTAGATTGCACCATCACCTCCCCGCCCTACAATGTGGGCATTGATTACAATACTAATGCAGATAGCCAGAGCTATGCAGAGTATTTAGATTTTAACGCCACTTGGCTACAAAATACCTACTTATGGAGCAAGCCCAGCGGGAGGCTATGCCTGAATATCCCTTTGGATAAGAACAAAGGCGGGCAACAGAGTGTGGGTGCAGATATAATCACTTTGGCCAAAAAGATCGGTTGGCGTTACCATAGTAGCATTGTTTGGAATGAGGGCAATATCTCCAGACGCACGGCTTGGGGGAGTTGGCTTAGCCCTTCAGCCCCCTATGTGATCGCACCCGTGGAACTCATTGTTATTCTGTATAAAGAGGTGTGGAAAAAACAGCACAAGGGCAGAAGCGATCTAAAAAAGGATGAGTTCATGGCTTGGACCAATGGGCTTTGGCAGTTTAATGGGGAATCTAAAAGACGCATCGGCCACCCCGCCCCTTTCCCCAGAGAGTTACCCCGCCGTTGTATCAAGCTCTTTTCTTTTATAGGCGATGTGATCTGCGATCCTTTCAGCGGATCGGGAACCACGATGTTAGAAGCCTATGCCAACCAACGCGCCTTTGTGGGCATCGAGTTAGATCCTGCTTATTGTGCCCTAGCCAAACAACGCTTTTTGAAAATATGGGGGGAAAGAGATGGGGATTAGACAAAGCGATCTTATCTTGGAATTTTTTAAGGCAAACCCTAATCGGGAGATCGCACATCCTGAGGCAGTGGATTGGCTCACCCATGAATACTACAAGCGCACGGGCAAGATTTTCAGAGACCCTGATCGGGGCATTAGAAAATTGCACCAACAAGGCATTTTACAAAAAATCGCTAAGGGAGTTTATCGTTACAACCCAAATTCCGTTTTGCGTCAAGATTTAGAGGACTTTAGCCCCGCTTTAAAAAAGCAAATCTTAGAACGGGACGGGTATGCTTGTGTTATTTGTGGGGCGGGGCAAAAAGAGGGCGTGGAATTACATGTCGATCACATCAAGCCTAAAGACTTAGGGGGTCAAGCTAGCCTAGAAAATGGGCAAACTTTGTGCGCCCGGCACAATTTCTTAAAAAAGAATTTTAATCAGACAGAAACGGGTAAGAAAATGTTTATACGCATGCTAGAGAGTGCGCAAAAGGCCGGAGAGATGGAGCTAGCCGCCTTTTTAGAAGAGGTTTTAGGCGTTTATGAAAAACATAATATCAACGGGCACATTGTGTAGAAAAAGCCTTGAACCTTTTAAGTGGTTTGGGTTAGTTCAATAATGTTGCTTGGTCCAAAATCTCTTGTGCGCCTTGGGATAGGAAGTTTTGCACTAAAGTATTGATTAGATGATCTGCCCGGCTGGGTTGCCCTTGGATACTCTCTTGGAGGATATAACTCCCATCGCTCAAGCCCACGATGGCTTGGATTTGCAAAATATCTGGTGTGAGGCTGGCATGCACGCCTAAGGGCACTTGGCAACCCCCGCCCAGTTGGCGCACAAAGCAACGCTCCAGCCCACAGACAAACGCGCTTGTGGGGTCATTGAGTTGGGCGATTTGATCAAAATAGGGGTGATCACGCCGCATCTGCACGCCCAGTGCCCCCTGAGCCATGCTAGGGATCATCTCCTCAGTGCTGAAGGGCTGTTGGTGGGGCAATTCTAGCCCCAAGCGTTGCACCCCCGCACAAGCCAGCACGATCGCATCAAAATCTCCGCATTTTAGGCGTTCTAAGCGGGTTTGGATATTGCCCCGCAGACTTAAAGTATCCAAATCAGCGCGCATGCGTTTTAATTGCATCGATCGGCGTAAAGAGGTCGTGCCCACTTTCGCCCCTTGTGGCAAATCTGCCAAACAAGAGTATTGCACGCTCAAAAAGCAATCTCTAGGATCGGCACGGGGCGTGATGGCAGCAAGGCTTAAAGGCTCAATCTCCTCTACAGGCACATCTTTAAGCGAATGCACGGCCAAATCGATTTCTTGGTTTAAAAGCAATGTTTCTAATTCTTTGGTGAAAAGCCCCTTGCCCCCGATTTTGGCTAAGGGCACATCTAAAATCTTATCCCCCTTAGTTTTGACAACACGGATTGTGCTTTTCAGCCCGATCTGCTCTAGCAAGCCTTGCACATAAGAAGCCTGCCATAAAGCCAGCGCACTCCCCCTGCTCCCAATGATGAGGGTTTTCATTTTTCCTTATCCAAAACTTCTACATCGATGATTTCTTCTGGCTCTTTTTGTTTTTTGGGCTTTTTGGGCGTTTCTTCAGGGGGTGGGTCTTTTTGGCGCACCAACGCCACGAGCAACAAGAGAGCTCCAAAGACATCGCACAACACCCCGGGTAAGAGTAGGAGCACCGCCCCCACCGATCTTAAAAAAAACCCCTCCGCCCAAGCCAAAGGTTCAAGGCGTTCATAGACCAAGTCGTTTAAATTCTTAAAAGGGCTTTTGAGCAACACCACACCCCCAACCAGCGCGCTGATCACCACTTCGGCTAAAAACAGCACCAAACCAAATTCTTGCACGGCACTATAGACTAAAAAAACCTCCAGCACCACATAGGAAATCCCCAAAATGTAGGCAAAGGGCATTAGGCTAACATCTCCTTGAGGGCTTTAACAAGGCTAGCACGCTCTAGGGTGCTTTTAGTTAAACCCTGCCTTTTGATGATCTCTAAAGACCCACTTTGTAGGGCTTGATTACCCACAATGATCGCATAGCAACAGCCCATCAACTCAAAATCTGCCATCTTAGCCCCAAAGCGATCCACGCGATCATCTAAGAGCACATCAATACTTGCGCTTAAGAGTTCTTGATACAAACTCTCGCCCAAAGCCTCTAGCTGGCTATCCTTGCTATTAGCCACAATGATCACCACCTCAAAGGGCGCACTCGCTTTGCTCCACACACAACCCTTTTCATCGCTATGTTGCTCCAAAATGGCGCTCAACAAACGGCTAACCCCAATCCCATAACAGCCCATCTCAAAAAACTGCGCCCTGCCCTCTTGATCAAGATAGGTGGCATTCAGGCTTTTAGAATACTTATTACCCAGTTTAAAGATATGCCCGACCTCAATGCTCCTTTGATACTCCAAAGGGGCTTGGCAGTGCGGGCAGGCATCATTGGCGCGCGTGGTGGCGATGTCAGCATAAACCAAGCCCTCAAAGGTGGCTAAATCCACCCCCACAAAATGCGCCTCTTTTTCATTTGCCCCACAAATGAGGCTATTGGCATCTTGCAAATCCACATCAAAGATCACCGCCACATCGGGCAAGATGTGTTTGAGTCCATAGGGTCCGATATAACCCGGATATAACCCTAAGCCCTCTAGGGCATGCGCACTCACCTCCTCTAGGCTCAAAATAGGGGTTTGTAAAGTGGCACTCAAAGCATTAAGGGCTTTGCTCTCCTCTAGGCTATCATCCCCACGCACAAAAAAGATCGCCAGTTGGGAGTGGCCATGTTCGAGCATGGCTTGCTTGGCGACTGCTTTGAGCGTGAAAAAGGGATCGACCTTGAAAAACGCACTCAAGGCTTGGATCGTGGGGGTGTTGGGCGTGGGGAATTTGGCAAAATGAGCTTGGGGGATGTTCTCAGGTTCTACCCTCTTAGCACGCTTGGCAATTTCAATATTAGCCGCATAGCTACACTGCGGACACACCACAACAATATCCTCCCCACATGCACTTAAAATCACAAATTCCTTAGAGCTATTGCCCCCAATCGCCCCGCTATCTGCCTCAATGGCTCTAAAATCCAGCCCTAAACGCTTAAAAATGGTGCTATAAGCCTGCTCCATGCGATCAAATTCCCTATTTAGGCTCTCTGAACTGCTATGAAAACTATAGCCATCTTTCATCACAAATTCACGAGCACGGATCAGCCCAAAGCGGGGGCGAATCTCATCTCTAAATTTGGTGTGGATTTGATAAAGGTGCAAGGGGAGTTGTTTATAACTCTTGACATACGCCTTGATAAGCTCGGTGATCACTTCCTCATGGGTGGGGCTCAATACAAAATCGTTTTCCTTGCGATCCTGAAGGCTTAAAAGCTCCTTGCCATATTTGTCAAAACGCCCGCTTTGCCTCCATAGATCAGCAGGGATCACAAAGCCTAGCATGCACTCTTGTGCCTCATAAGAGTCCATCACCTCTTTAACCACAGAGCGGATTTTTTGCAAGACCTTTTGCCCTAGGGGCAGAAAATTATAAATCCCGCTCCCAATTTGCTGGATAAAGCCCGCTTGCACTAAGAATTGGTGGCTTTTGAGTAGGGCATCTTTGGGGGGTTCTTTGCTCGTGGGGGCAAATAGCTTAGAAAAGCGCATTTAACATCCTTCTTCATATTCGCATTTATAGCGATTCACAAACATGTTTTCCCCGCCCAAGTTGAATAGATTTTTCAAGCACTCGCCCAACATGTCGCCCTCCTCTTTGTGGGCATTTTTTTTCAATACAGCGGTGGGGTGGTGCAAAAAGGTATTAAATGCGCTGTGTAAAATCTTGGCGACACTCTCTTCATATTGGGGGGGCAAAAACCCTTTTTTGAGGGCACGGCGCAATTCCTTAAGGGCAGCTTCTCTAGCCAAGTCCCTAAGCCCTTTGATGAGCGGATCAACCTCTAAGGTTTGCAACCATTCTAAAAATTTATGCGTGTAGAGTCCGGCAATCTCATAAGCCTTTGAGGTGTCTTTTTGGCGGTTTTCCAAGTTATGCGCCACCACGCTTTGCAAGTCATCTACGCTATAAAGCCAAATATTGGGCTCTTGGATGGGGGCGATGTTGCGTGGGACACCCAAATCAAACCACCAACGCCTAAAATCAGTGCTAATAACACTCTGCGGGGTGATGATGGGGTGGTTAGCCCCTGTGGCGCAAAATAAAAAGGGGTGGGTGTTGATTAAGTGGGGGAGATTTTCAAAATCCTGCACTTCTAGCCCCATGCCAAGCTCTAAGGCGCGCTCCTTGTGGCGGTTACACAAGATCACCTCAAAGCCCTTAGCCAGCAAGTGCTTACACACTAATTGCCCCATTTCGCCCACGCCCACCACCACAGCCCTTTGAGCCACCTTTTCACTCTCTAACACCTCTAGGGCTTGTTTGACTGCCATAGAGGCGATGGAAACCACTTGAGAAGAGATGGTGGTTGAATTACGCACCGCTGCGGCACATTTAAAGGCAAAATGGGCTAGGCGGGTCAAATGCTGGGCGCACAGTTTGTGCTCTAGGCACATTTTATAGGCACTCTTAAATTGCCCCGTGATCTGAGTCTCCCCCACAACCATGCTATCCAAACTGCTAGCCACGCAAAAAACATGATGAATCGCATGGGTCTGGGTGTGAATCTCGCTTTTGGATTGCAACACGCTTAAGGGCATTTGCTTAGCTTGGGCTAGGGCGGCAATCAGATGACAAGCCACTTGGTTTAAATCATAGGCATACAGATAAAACTCGACACGATTACAAGTGCAGAGTGCCATGATCTCTTTGATGTGGGGGTGCTGGTGTTTGAGCATGTTTAAAAAGCCCAAAAGTTCGGATTCGCCAAAGGCGAGCTGTTCTCTGAGCTCAATGGGGAGGTGCTTATGTGTGAAACCCAAAACCAAATACCCGCTATCCACGCTAAAACTCCCGTTCTAAAATTTGTTTTGCCATGTTTTCTAACTTAGTGTTGCCCTCCCCTCCAATCGCTTCTAGGGCAATTTGGAGATATTTTTGCGCTTCTTGAAACACTTCTTGCACAATTCCATGTCTAGCAAAGGCGGCTTGGCACCACGCCACCGCTTGGGGGTTGTCTTGCTTGAAGTAGGAGAGCAAAATCTCTTGTTGGGGCTGATCTAGGCGTTGGTAGAGCAAAATATAGGGCAAAGTGCTCTTGCCCTCTTTGAAGTCCCCAAAGGCAGGCTTGCCCAAGACCTCTTGGGGCTGGGTGATGTCCAGCAGGTCGTCTATAATTTGGAAGGCTAGCCCGAAGTTGAGCCCAAAGGTGTGGTAACGCTGGGTGTCCAAACCTTGCAACAAAGCCGCCCCACAACTACTCGCCACGATTAAAGAGGCACTTTTATCGCTAATAATGTCTAGGTAAATCTTGGGATCGGGGTTGAAGGCATGGGAGGTGCTCACATCTTTAAGTTCCCCACGGGAGAGTGCGACCACGCTTTGGGCGACCACCTGCACGATCTGGGGATCTAGTTTGCCTAGCTCACAAAAGGCTTTGGAGTAGAAAATATCGCCCAGCATGATCGCGCTCTTATCTCCAAAGGTGCAATTAAGGGCTAGTTGCCCCCTGCGGGTGTTGGCATTGTCAATCACATCGTCATGCAAAAGAGATGCACTCTGAATCATCTCAATAATGGCACAAAAATCCAAAACTTGGGGGTGGTTAGGGCAGATGGCTAAAATGAGTTGGCTACGCAACATCTTACCTGCCCCCAAAATACGCGCCATCTCCAGCACCTGCGCACTCCCAACCTCCTCTAAATAACCCTCAATCTTGGCTTGGATGGCGTGCAACATTTAGGGTTGCTCCACCCACTTGAGTTGGTTAGAGGCGCGCAAACGCAAAGTGGCGATTTCTTTTTGGGTGTCAAACTTTTTGAAACTGAGCATCAAAAAGGGGGGAGTGTGATCCCCCTCAACTTCTGAGGAGCTCGCCCCGCCCCTCTCTTTGAACACCGCCACCCGAAAACTATCTCGTTGGAAGTCAGGGTATAAAATGAATTGGTAGGGGAAGTGGTTAATATTTAGATGCACCACCAAGCCTTGATCTTTATAGAGAGTCCAGCGGAAAAACACGGGTTTTTTAAATTTACCCAGTTGCAACTCCCCACCATAGACCTCATCTTTTTTTAATTCCAAAGTCTTATCAAGGGGTTTGGCAAAGACACCCGCACACAGGAGCAAAGCCACCAACAGCCTATTCATGCCCGCTTAAGACAAGTGCCATCGACTGGATGGCTAAATCCATCTTTTTGGCTTGCAGGCGTTCTTGCAAAGCCCCATCTACATGCTGTTGTTTTAACAAGGCAGAAAATTTATCTTGCAAACCCAAATCCTCCAGGAGAATCTCGCACAGAGCTTGTGCCTCTAAGAGGCGTTCTAACTCCTCACGGGTGCGCTTAGAGCTAGCATGCAAGATCACATCGCCCCATTTTTGGATGGGATCGCCTGCTAGCACATGCAAGTCATCGTGGTTCAAACCAAACTAGCCTTTAGCATCCACACTGATTTTTGGAGTTTGGCTAACTGTTCATCGGCATAAGCGGCTGTAACCTTGTCCCCAGCCTTGTCGGCTGTCTCTGAGAGTTGGGCAAAGTGCTTTTCTAGGTGCTCATAATCCTTTAAAACCGCCCCAAAGACCTCACCGGAGCTAAAGCTATGCTTGCTTTCCTCTTTGATATGGGAGAGTTTCAGTGCCTCATCTAGGGTTACCACAGGCACAGCCCCCAGCTGGGCAACTCGTTCTGCCAAATCATCAAAAGTTGTGGCAAACTCCTCATAGAGGGCTTGGGTGAATTGGTGCACGGGGTAAAAGTCATGCCCCTTAACATTCCAATGGAAGTTGTGCAGTTTCATAAACAGCACAATGCTATCGGCTTGGAGTTGTTTGAGTAAATCGATCGTTTTTGTTTTCATCGTCATCCTTTTTTGGTTATTTAGTCTAGCTCAAGCCAAGCTCAAAGCGCATTCTAACGGAAAAATAGTAAATACAAGCTTTTATTCGCCCTTGAGAATGCGGATTTCAAAGGTTTTATCGGGAGTGTCTAGCAAGGTGATCCTACCCCCATGGGCTTCTACCACCTGCAAGGAGAGCGCAAGCCCTAGACCATTGCCCTTAAGCTTGGTCGTCTCAAAGGGCTCAAAGAGCAATTCTTTATCCAACACCTCCTTACCATCATCTTTGATGTGGAAAACCACCCATTCCCCCTCTTCAAAGGCGATCACCTCCACATGCCCTTCCTCAGAATTGCTTTCCTCAATGGCATCTATGGCGTTGTATAAAAAGTTTTGTAGGGCAATGCTAAGCAAGCTCAGATCGTAATGGGCGGTTGTGGGCGCAATGCGGGTGGTGAGGGTGATCTCTTTGGTGTAGGTGTATTGGTTGAGCGCTTCTTGAATCTCATCCTCTAGGAGCAAAAGACTTTGGGGGGTTTTGTTGGCATGCACGCCCTTAGAAAATAAAAGCGTGGCTTTAATGATGCGTTCCACCCGCCACAAGGCTTTTTGCAACTCAAACACAATGGGCTTAGTCTTATTATCCACCTTTTTAAGCAAGATCGAGGTGAGCAATGAGATCGAGCCCACCGGGTTACGGATTTCATGCGCTAGATGTGCTGAGATTTTCCCCATCGACACCAAGCGTTCTTGGCGTTTTTGCTTGGTGATGTCTGTAGCGGTGATGATCTCCTTGCCCTGAATTTTATTATTTTGGAAAAGGTAGTTCTTGCCCTCATGTTCAATTTCTAGGTTAAAACCCAGTGCCTTCGCCTTTTCAAAGACATCCTGACTCTCAATCGCCTTGCTATTTTTGTAAAAAAAGCTCTTATTTTCATTGAGCACCCAAATGGCTTGGGGCAAAATCTCAATCACCCACTCATAGAGCGCCTTATAGTCCTTAAATTCCTTTTCAACCTTGTAACTCTGCAAGATAAATTCATTCAACAAACGCAAGAGCTCTTGGCGATCCTGTGCGCCAAAGCGATCTAGTAGCCCATTATCTAAGATGGCATCTCCGGAGCTAGAGACGGCTTCTAGGGGGAGGGGGGGTTTTTTCATGCTAACCCTTGTTTTTTTGCTCCTCTTGTTCTTTGAGGAAATTAAAGAGCAATTCGCTATACCCAAAATGCCCGCTAAGCTGGTTGGAGAGCGAATCTTTATACATGGATTGGTAAATCTCGCTCCCAGCTTGCTTAGGATACAAGGGGTTATCCAACTTTAAAGCCGTATCCAACATAAACTTCAAAAGCAAGGACTCAAAGGCATCGGTTTGGGTTTTGAGCTGTTGATCTTCTAGCTTGCCCCCGTGTTTGAGCTTGTTAGAATCAAGCTTATTGGCTAGGTATTGGTTGTAAATGTCTAAATTATTTTTAATCATATGACCTCCATTTCTGCGCTGATCGCACCGCTTTTTTTCATCGCCTCTAGAATCGATACAATTCCCTTAGAACTCACGCCAATTTTTTGCAACGCCTTCACCACGCTAGCAATGGTCGCCTTAGGCGCACTCAAAATATTTTCTTTGGTATCCAGCGTGGCTTGGGGACCGAGTTTTTGCAAATCCTTTTTAGCCTTGCCCTTCTTGGGCTCTAAGGGCTCTTGGGTGATCTTGATGGTAACATCCCCACTTGTAACCACTACCGGGTGCACCACAATATCCACGCCCGCCACCACCGTGCCCGATTTTTCATCAATGATGATTTTATCCTTGTGGCTATAATCCACATTGACCTCTTCAATCATCGCCAAAAATTCCACCATTGTCAGCTTTTCAGGCTTTTTGAGCTTGATTGTCTTGGGGTCGATGGCTAGGGCAACCTTTTGTTGGAAAACCCGATTTAACGCCTCTTGGATTTTGACCGCATTTTTAAAATTGGGCTTTTTCAAGCTCAAGGTCATGCCACTCTTGTTATAAAGATCGTAGGAAATCTCCCGTTCAATGGTCGCGCCATTGACAATGGTGCCGGTGAGCTGGTTAGAGGAATTGCCCAGACTCACGCTCCCTTGTGCGATGGCATAGATATTCCCATCAATGGCGCTCAAAGGGGTCATCACCAACACCCCATGGTTTAAGGACTTGGCATCCCCGATTGAGGAAATTTGCACATCAATTTTATCGCCCTGCCGTGCAAAAGAGGGCAGATTAGCCGTGATCATCACAGCCGCCACATTCTTAGAGGCAATATCACTGGGGGAGACCTTGATATTCACACTCTCGAGCATGTTGGCAATGGATTGCATGGTGAATTTCGATCCGGACTTATCCCCCGTGCCATTCAAGCCAATCACCAACCCATAACCCACCAACTGGTTATCCCGCACGCCTACAATATTGGCAATATCCTCGATCTTTTCAGCTTGCAAACAAACTAGAGCACACACCCACAAAACTAAGTGCTTGATTCTTAATTTCATGCTCAAATCTTATCTAAAAATCCCTAATGGCACAATTTAGGGCAAAAAGCTAGCACGCTGTGCTATTTGCACTCTTGGGGTATGCCACCCTTAAAGCTTGTTAGCCTTAAAACTGCCCTTCAAATCCAAAATGCTAAATTCTAATGCGTCATCAGCGCAAACCTCAATGCAACGCCCACAGCGGGTGCATTCCCCCGAATTGACCGACACGCTCTTAAGCCCCACCATCCATAAAACTTGCCTTTCAGGGCAAATCTCAAAGCACAGATCGCACTTGGTGCAACGCAGGGCGTTGTGCTGGACTTTCAAAAGGGCATAACGACCCACTAAAGAGTAAAACGCCCCCAGTGGGCAGAGCTTGGAGCAAATGATTTGATCGCCCAAAAACGCATCCACGCAAAAGAGCAACAACGCCACAATGATCCACGAAGCCGTGCCTAAGATGATCCCCCTTTGGATCACCCCAATAAAGGACACGCTCTCAAAAGCGGGCGTGGCGAGCACAAAGGAGAGGATCAAACTTAAAACTAAGAGGATGTAGCGCAAGTTTTTAGGCAAGCCCAAATGCACGCCCCTAAACTCTAATTTGCGCCGAAACCAAGCGGCAAAATCCACAATCATATTCACCGGACACACCCACGCGCAAAACGCCCGCCCCAAGAACAAGCCATAAATGCACAGCACCAAGAGAGCTCCCAAAAGCGCGCTGATCTCAACATGCAAACTGGCTAAAAACACCTGCAGAGCCGCAAAAGGATCGCTTAAGGGGATGGTGCTAAACAATTTAGAGGAACTCAAATTGCCTTGCAAAATAAAGGTGTTGGCAATAAAGAGGATCAAAATACCACATTGTGTTAGCCGTCTAAGCACCAAATAGCGCATCAAAGCCCCTTGTTCAAATAATCTAGAGGGTTATCTGTTTTGGGGTTTAGGGTGTTGGGTTTGGCATTCTTTACGCGCTCTTGGTCTTTGGTATCCCAACCCTTGACATAGTGATCGCCCACCTTGCCGCTCACAAACTCTGTGGGCAAAATCCGGATGGCTGGTTCTTGGGTGATACAAGCCCTCTCGCATATCCCACAGCCCACGCATGCGCTAGGTTCGACCACAGGGAGCATATAGGCATGTTTGTGGGTTCTCTCATTGTGCTTGGTTTCTAATCTGATCGCCTTGTCTATCAAGGGGCAAACCCGATAACACACATCGCACCTAATCCCCCAAAACGCCACACAAGCCACTGGATCGACTATAGCCACCCCCATTTTAAGCGAGGCGATGCCTTGATTGGGCTTTAAATGCGCCTTGTCTAGCGCGTCTGTGGGGCATGCCTTAATGCAAGGGATGTCAGGGCAGAGATAGCAAGGGACTTGACGGGCTTGAAAAAAGGGCGTGCCCACCCTCGCATGGTCTAATAGAGTGGCAAGTTTCAAGGTGTTGTAGGGGCAGTCTTTCACGCACAGCCCACAGC
Source organism: Helicobacter bizzozeronii (assembly GCF_900196775.1). Taxonomy (NCBI): domain Bacteria; kingdom Pseudomonadati; phylum Campylobacterota; class Epsilonproteobacteria; order Campylobacterales; family Helicobacteraceae; genus Helicobacter; species Helicobacter bizzozeronii. The sequence goes on along the minus strand of NZ_FZLB01000026.1, from coordinate 6,724 downwards.
GGATACACAGACTTAAAAAGCGCGCCTCATCCTCTGCCCCCGGGGGTCTGAGGCTGTAGCTATCTTGCTTTTTGGCTTTTAGCAACGCCACCAAAAACGCCCCCCCACTGGCACACAGCAAAGCCCCCTTAAGGGTGGTTTGTAAGAAGGCGCGTCTTTGCATCTATGCCTTAGTGATCTTCACCGCACACTTTTTATAGTCGGTTTGCTTAGAAATGGGGCAAGTGGCATCTAAGCAGACCTTGTTGATGAACACATTTTCATCAAACCAGGGCACATAGACAAGCCCTACGGGGGGTTTGTTGCGCCCGCGCATATCCACCCGCGCTTTCACACTGCCCCGGCGCGACTCAATCCACACCGCATCGCCTTGACTAACCCCCAATTTTTCCCCATCTTTTTCATTCATATAGCACAAGGCTTCCGGCACAGCCCTAAAGAGTTCGGGCACGCGCATGGTCATCGTGCCGCTATGCCAGTGTTCCAAAACCCGCCCGGTAGCTAACCAAAATGGATAGTGCTGATCGGGCCGCTCAGGGGCTTTCATGAAGGGTCTGAAGAAAATCTTGGCTTTATTTTCTAGGCTCTTGGGCGTGCTGCCGGTGGGTTCTTTAAGGTTGCCACTCACAAGTTCCTTCATCGCCTTGCCATAAAAAGCAAAATCGCTATCTGGGGCTGCCTTTTTGGCGTAATAATCATACTGGGTGTTAAAACGCCATTGGGTTTCTTTGCCATTGACCACAGGCCAACGCAAGCCCCGATAGCGGTGGTAGTCATCAAAGTAAGCCAAGTCATGACCATGCCCGATACCAAATTGGCGGTATTCCTCCCAAAGGTATTTTTGGATGAAAAAGCCATAACCCTTAAAGGGCTTGCCATCGCTCCCCACCACATTGCGTTTATCCCCAAAAACTTCTGAATTGGGCGCGCCCTTGCCCACTGGATCATGGGCTAAAAACTTTTTGGCATGCTTGTTGGCAAAGAGGACATCATAGAGGGTATCAGTGTCCTTATAGCCCATTTTATGCGCCTCAGCCAACACATTGGGCAAAGTGAGCTTATCATTGACCTTTTGCTCCTTCCACACCTCTTTGAGCTTAAAGCGTTTAGCAAATTCCAAAATCTGCCAAATATCGCTCATGGCATGCCCTACTGGGGTAACTTGTTGTTTCCAGTGCTGGGATCGCCGCTCGGCATTCCCATAGGCTCCCCATTTTTCATAAATCATGGCGGTGGGTAGGATCAAATCTGCCACCTTAGCGCTGATCCCCGGATAACAATCGCTCACCACGATAAAATTATCCATCTCTCTAGCGGCTTTGATCCAGTGGTTGGCATTGGCGGTGTTTTGCCAAGGGTTATTGACCTGCACCCAAATGAACTTGACCTTGCCATCTTCAAGCGCGCGCATCATCGCCAAGAAGTCATAGCCGGGTTTGGGGTTGATTGTGCCCTTGGGCAAGTGCCAAAGTTTCTCGGCGATGGCGACATGTTTGGGGTTGGTAACCACCATATCTGCGGGCAAGCGGTTGGAAAAAGTGCCCACCTCTCTAGCTGTTCCGCATGCGCTGGGCTGCCCGGTGAGAGAAAACGCCCCGCTCCCGGGTTTAGCCTGCTTGCCTAGCAAAAAATGCACCATGTAGGCTTGCTCGTTTGCCCATGAGCCTCTGGTATGTTGGTTAAAGCCCATCGTCCAAAAGCTCACCACCTTGCGGTCTTTTTCAATGTAAAGTTTGGCTAGGTGTTGCAACTTGGCTTTAAAATTCTCTAAGGGTTCGTGGGCATCCCCCTTAGCCACGCGCGCGACATAGTCCAAAGTATAGGGTTCTAAGGCTTTTTTAAATTCCTCAAAGCTGATTTCCCAATGCTTGCCCGCTTGCTTTTGGTGGTGCATTTTAAACACCTCGCCCGCTTTCACGCCTAGGTGTTTGAGTGCGATCGCCTCATCTGCATCCAAAGTGATCGCATTTTGTTTCCTCACCGTGTCCTTCTCGGCAGGTCTAAACTTGGGGTGGTTGGGGTTGTCGCGCATGCCATAGCCAATGTCGGCATATCCAGTGGCAAACACGATGTGCTTATTGATAAACTCTTGGTCGATAACATCGGGGTGGTTATAGACGATCTCCCTAGCGATGTAGTTCCAAATGGCTAGGTCGCTATTGGGCGTGAAGATAATTTCCATATCAGCCACGCTGGAAGTGCGGTTAGAAAAAGTGGTGAGATTGACCACCTTAACCCTATCAGGAGCATTCAATTTGCGATCACTCACCCTAGACCACAAAATGGGGTGCATTTCTGCCATATTCGCCCCCCAAGTGATGATGGTATCGGTGATTTCAATATCATCATAGCACCCGCTAGGCTCATCAATCCCAAAGGTTTGCATAAAGCCCGCAACCGCACTTGCCATGCAGTGGCGCGCATTGGGGTCGATGTTATTGCCCCTAAAACCAGCTTTCATCAGCTTGGCAGCCGCATAGCCCTCTTGGATCGTGTATTGCCCACTCCCAAAGACCCCCACACCTGTAACGCCCAGCTGGTTATAATATTTCTTAAACTGCTTTTCCATCTCATCAAAAGCATGTTTCCAAGAAACTTCCTTGAATTTGCCCTTTTTATCAAACTCGCCTTTTTCATTCACCCTTAAAAGAGGGCGCACCAAGCGATCCGCCCCATACATGATTTTGGCATTGAAGTAGCCCTTGATGCAGTTTAAGCCGCGATTGACTGGAGCTAGCGGATCGCCCTTTGTGGCGACAATTTTATCGTCCTTAGTGGCGACCATGATCCCACAGCCTGTCCCACAAAAGCGGCAAACGGCTTTATCCCACTTCCAGCCTTGCTGGGCTTGTTGGGCTTTAGCCTCTAAGTCTGGAGGTGTGAGCAGACCAGCACTCCCCAAAGCTGAAGTGATGGCAACAGATTTTAAAAAATCACGCCGTGAAAGCTCTTGTGTAGGCTCTACATGAGAATTTGGGATAGCAGTTGGCATTGGACTCTCCTAGTCTTGAAGTGGGCAATATTATAGCCAACATTTGATTTAGAAAAATTAACACCCGCCTTTATGGCTACTTTTTATCATTTTTTGGTTATGATAGCCTTTTGATGATGACTACAAGGGACAAGGACAACATGGGCTACCAAGAGATAGCAGGGGGTGTGGGCATACCCAAGTGGAATAGGTTTCTATGGATATTGGGGGGGATTTTATTCTTGCTATTGGCTTTAGAGGCGGTGTGTGTCAAGCAAAATAGCCTGTGGGTGCAACATTTAGATGCCTTTTTTATTGAGTTGGTGCGATCCCACCCCCCCGTGCCCGCCTCTGTGCCAGAAGCTGGCCATGCCCCCTACTTCCAAGCCATCAAAGCCCTGACTTTTTTTGCCCAATCTAAATTGGTGATTGCCCTTGCGTTGCTCATAGCCCTTTTTTACGCATTCCAAAAGCGTTATGCCTTTGGGTTGTGGTTTGCACTCAGTGTTTTATCCGGTGAGATCGCCTTGAAGGGTTTTAAAGAGTGGATTGCGCGGGCGCGCCCACCCACCAATGGGGAGTTGTATTTAGCACATGGGTTTAGTTACCCCAGTGGGCATGCCCTAGCAGCCAGCCTCTTTTATGGGCTCTTGCTCTTGTTGGTGTCTTTGGGGAATTTGAATAACGCATTGAAATGGGGTTTGTGTAGTGTTTTATTTTTGTGGATTTGTTTGATGGCATACACAAGGGTGTATCTAGGCGTGCATTACCCCACAGATGTTTTAGGGGGGGTTTTGATGGGGATGGCGTGGGCTTGTTGGTCTGTGGGGGTTTATGTCAAATGGTTTAAGAAAATTTGATTTTTGATAGCTTTTTAGGATAGTGCGTGGATTTTAAGGGGTTGTTGCAACAAATTAACGATCTTTTTGCAAGACTGAACAAGAAGCAAAAAATTACAATCATTACAGCCACGATCTTACTGGTGGCTTTCTTGGTTTTTTTACTGATCTACCCCACTCGCGACAAGGGCGATCTCTCAGGGTATGGGGTGCTCTTTGAGGGCATGGACAATAGCGATAACGCGCTTATCTTGCAATATCTCCAACAAAAACACATCCCTTATAAGATTCCCAAAGAGGATACGATTTTAATCCCCAAAGAAAAAGTCTATGAAGAACGCATTGCCCTAGCCTCTCAGGGAATCCCCAAGACCAGCAAGGTGGGCTATGAAATCTTTGATGTGAAAGATTTTGGGGCGACCGACTTTGATCAAAATATCAAGTATATCCGTGCTATTGAGGGGGAACTAGGGCGCACCATTGAGAGCCTAACCCCCATTGACAAAGCCGATGTGCATATTGCCATCCCTAAAGATAGCGTGTTTGTGAGTCGGGAAATCCCCCCTACCGCCTCGGTGATGCTCAAAATCAAACCCAACATGCGTTTGTTACCCAAGCAGATTTTGGGGATTAAAAACTTAATTGCTGCCTCTGTGCCAAAATTAATGGTAGAAAATGTCAAACTTGTCAATGAAAATGGCGAGCCTTTGGGGGAAAATGACGAATTAGACACCACTAGAGAACTTGCCCAAGCCCAGTTGCATTACAAACAAAATTTTGAAAATATCCTAGAAAATAAAATCGCCAATATTTTAGCCCCCATTGTGGGCGGGCGCGATAAGGTCGTGGCTAAAGTGAGCGCAGAGTTTGACTTTAGTCAAAAGAAAAGCACCAAAGAGACCTTTGATCCTAATAATGTCGTGCGCAGTGAGCAAACGATGGAGGAAAAAAGGGAGGGCTTCCCTAAAAAACAAGTGGGGGGGGTGCCCGGGGTGGTGAGCAATATTGGACCCGTGCAAGGTCTTAACGATCAAATGAAGGAGAAATACGAGAAATCCACGAACACGACCAACTACGAAGTGGGTAAGATGGTGAGCGAAATTAAGGGGGAATTTGGGGTTTTAACCCGCCTGAATGCGGCGGTGGTGGTGGATGGGCGTTATAAAAAAGTGGATAAAAACGGGACAGAAACCATTGAATACATCCCTTTAAGCCCTGAAGAGATGGATAAGATCAACGCCTTAGTCAAGCAAGCCATCGGTTATAACCAAGCTAGGGGCGATGCGGTGGCGGTGAGCAATTTTGAGTTTAACGCCAAAGCGGCGAAGTATGTGCCCATGACGGCTTATGAAAAGGTCGTTGCCACCACAGAAAAGATTTTGGGTCCTTTCTCTTCCTTGCTCAAATACTTGATCGTGGGCTTGATCTTGTTTATCTTTTACAAAAAAGTTATTACACCCTTTAGCCAGCGCATGTTAGAAATCCACCCCGATGAGGAAGAAAAGGTGCAGTCTTTGTTTGCCATTGATGAAGCTGATGATGAGGAGATCGATAAGTTTGGTGAAATGCGTAAAAAAGTGGAAGATCAACTGGGCTTGAGCGCGAGTTTTAACGAAGAAGATGTCAAGTATGATATTATGCTAGAAAGGGTTAAGCATTCAATCAAAGAGAGACCTGAGGAGATCGCCTCCTTATTTAAGTTACTCATCAAAGATGAGGTTGCCGTAACCAACACAAAAGGAAGCTAAAAAGTGGCTAAACTAACTCCTAGACAGAAAACACAACTTGATGAATATACGATGTCTGAAAAGATCGCTATTTTGCTGATCCAAGTGGGCGAGGAGGCGACTGCTGGGATTTTAAGGCATTTGGATGTGGATTCCATCACGGAGATCAGCAAGCAGATCGTCCAACTCAATGGCACGGACAAAGCTATTGGGGCGGCTGTCTTGGAGGAATTTTTTGCCATTTTGCAATCCAACCAGTATATCAACAGCGGGGGGTTTGAATACGCTAAGGAACTCTTGATCAAGGCTTTAGGTCCTGAGCAAGCTAAGATCATCTTGGAGAAACTCAGCCGTAGCCTGCAAACCCAGAAGAATTTTTCTTACTTGGGGCGGATCAAACCCCAACAACTTGCCGACTTTATTATCAACGAACACCCCCAAACCATTGCGTTGATTTTGGCGCACATGGAATCGGCTAATGCTGCTGAAACCTTGAGTTTTTTCCCCGATGACATGAAAGCGGAGGTGAGTATCCGCATGGCTAGCTTGGGAGACATCTCACCCCAAATTGTCAAACGCGTCTCCACGGTGCTAGAAAATAAATTGGAAGCCTTGACTAGCTATAAAGTCGAGGTGGGCGGCACGCGTGCGGTGGCTGAAATCTTTAACCGCTTAGGGCAAAAAGCGGCTAAGACCACGCTAGCGCGCATTGAAAACATTGATGCCAAACTGGCTAATGACATTAAAGAGATGATGTTTACCTTTGAAGATATTAGCGGGTTGGATAACTTCGCCATCCGTGAAATCCTCAAAGTGGCGGACAAAAAAGACCTCACCTTGGCGCTTAAAACCTCTACAGAGGAGCTCAAAACCAAGTTTTTAAGCAACATGAGTAGCCGTGCTAGCGATCAATTCATTGAGGAGATGGCGTATTTGGGGGCGGTCAAAATTAAAGATGTGGAATCGGCACAACGCAAAATCATTGAGATCGTGCAATCTCTAGCGGAAAAAGGCGTGATCCAAATGGGCGGAGAGGAAGATATAGTTGAATAATTTAAGCGATGAGAATTTAATTGCCAAAGAGGAGCTCTCCAAACACAGCATTAAAAAATACGAGTTCAAATCCATCGCCGATTTTCCTTTAGAAAAGCCCCCCGAAAAAGAAGAATCTAATCAAAACAGCACAC
>NZ_FZLB01000030.1:0-24154 GCF_900196775.1 Helicobacter bizzozeronii | reverse complement strand
CCCCACCCCACACCCAGAGCATTAAGCCCCGCCCAATCCCACTAAGCCCCGCCCAACAAAAAGCCTATAAAGCCCTCTGCCCCCTCAAACAAGCCCTGCTTTTTGGGGATACAGGCAGTGGCAAGAGTCATATTTACGCCCATCTGATCGCCAACAAGCTTTCAGAAGGCTCAAGCGCGCTTTTATTGCTCCCCGAAATTGCCCTAACCCCCCAGCTTTACCGCACGCTTTTAAGCAACTTTGGATCATTGGTGGGCTTGTGGCATAGCAAACTCAAACCGGCACAAAGAGCAGAGCTTTTAAACAAACTGCACCGCCAGCAAGTGCGTATCGTGGTGGGCACAAGAAGCGCGCTCTTTTTGCCCATGCCAAATCTAGGTATCATCATCATCGATGAAGAACATGATCATTCTTACAAATCCAACCAAGCCCCATACTACAACGCCCGCGACAGCGCCCTCTATCTCTCCACTAAAATGCCCATCCAAGTGATCCTAGGTTCAGCCACTCCTAGTTTGCGCAGTTACTACATCGCACAAAAAAACCAGCACCTCGTGCGTTTAAAGGGGCGTTTTTTTGACACGCATAAAGAAATCATCTTTGAAGATCACAACAGCGCAATCACCCCCTTTTTATGCGCGCATTTGCAAGAGGCTTTGGATCATAAGCAACAAAGCATGATCTTTGTGCCCACTCGGGCGCATTTCAAAAAACTCTTGTGCCAAGCGTGCGGGCAGGGGGTGTGTTGCCCTTTTTGCAGTGTGAATATGAGTTTGCACCTCAAAGATCAATGCATGCGTTGCCACTATTGCCAACACAGTGAAAAAATTCCTAACACCTGCCCTAACTGCCAACATGATTTATTGCAAGGCAAACGCATGGGCACACAGCAGATTAAAAAAGAATTAGAAGAACTCCTGCCCCATGCCCACATAGGCATTTTAGACAAGGATCACACCCACACCAACACCCAAATCCAGCACATCTTAGATGCGCTCAAAGCCCAAGAAATAGACATCTTGATTGGCACGCAAATGATTGCCAAGGGGCATGATTACCCCAAAGTGAATTTGGCCATTATTTTGGGTTTAGATGAAATCTTGCACAATGGGAGTTATGCCAGCTTTGAACAAGGGGTGAGCTTGATGCACCAAATTGCCGGGCGCAGTGCGCGCCAAGACAAGGGTAAGGTTTTGATCCAAACACGCAACCAAGCCTTTTTGAGCCCCTATATTCAAGATTATGAAGTGTTTTTGCAAGAGGAACTTAAAATGCGCGTGCCAAGCTTCCCCCCCTTCAAACGCCTAGCCCAGCTGACCTTTAGCGCATCTAGTGAGCCCAAGGCTCAAGAAAAGATGCAGGCTGTGCTGGCACATATCGAATCGATCTTGCCCCCCAGCGTGCAGGTTTTAGGGGCAGGTCCTGCAAACATAGCCAAGATCGCCAAGTTTTACCGCTATGAAATTTTATTGAGCGCAAGCTTAACACCCCCCTTACTCCAAATGCTGCACCAACTCCAAGAGCTCAAAGCAGACTTTAAAATTGTGCTAGACCCGTTCCTATAAACCTATGAAACCGCACTAAAGGCATGCGCTCGTTTAATCTCTCGCCCATAGTATTTTGCCTTGTAAATTCCTCTTGCGTGGTGTTTATTTGGAACGAAATAAAGAACTTAGAGCCTCTTTGTGTGATGGTCGCCCAATTGATTTTGCCTTATTGGGTCTAGCACTTAAGGAGTATATGCCTTACTTCTTTATGCTCTTGATGGGCTTTTGTGTGGGTGGGTTATTTGTGTTAAGGACTATCAAAAATGAAATCTTTTGGGGGATAAGGTGAAAAGAGCAAAACAACCTATAAGGGGAAACCCCGCCATGGGCGGGGAACTCTGCTACACGCCTTTATCGCTCAAATTTGACGATAATTTTAAGCCCCCAAAAAGAGAACTCAAATTGACATACTCTCCCATNNGATTGCAACACAAATATTAGAACAGACATGCTTGTGCTAGCCTTATATCCCCATAGCTAAAGCTAGGGGCTTTACGGCGTGGCTGGTAAAATGCACGCATAGGGTTTTTGCTAGCTTTGCGTCGCATAGCAAGCCTCTTTTTATGGTTTGCCCCCTTTTAGGGGCGGTTTTATTTTAACAAAAACTCCTCTAACTTGCAATATCCCCAAAGACACAAGCCATGTTTAACCTCAAATACGCCGGTTGCCCTAGCCTTTATCGCCACAGTGGACGGCGTGGTGGTTTTTGTGTGGTGGTTTCAAAGATTGCTCATTGAGCGGGAGAATTGCCATTAAAGCCCTCTCCCCAAACATTTTCTAGAGATCGCCCTAGAAAATATAGTTCAGATTGACATACCACACATAGCGTCTGATACTTTTGATTTCTGGTGTGAGTCTTTGGGGGATCATGGGGAATTTGATTCCAGCTTGGACAGCTACATGTTCTTTAAAGCGGATTCGCCCACCTGCATTAAAAAGAAACTGGAAACCGCTATGAGAAAAGTTATTGTAGCTCCAAGTATTGCCCGCTAGTTGGATACCACCTACTAGACCAATAGCAAAGGAATCTGCGGGGATGATATTGACAATCATATCTGCAGCCCCACCATAGGCATAAACATCCCATTTGCCCCCAGTGGGTTTCTTCCCAAACTTCTCCCAAATGCGCCAATCATCAAAGAGAGCACTATTGTCCCAATCAAAGAAAGCATAAACCTGCCCGCCAAACCATTTATTGGCAAAACCCACACCCCCCACCTGTGCACTTAGACCATAGAGAGGGAATCCGCTCGATAGGGCTTTCCTGTATTCGCCTCCCCCACCTTTACCTTGTTGGTAGCCAAGCCCTAGAAAAAAGCCGTTTTTCTCGCCTGCTTGGGCAATTTGAGCGGCACCCACCACCATTAATGCGGAGAGCACCAAACTCTTTATTTTGATTTTAAAAACCATAAGACTCCTTGTTATCAATTAGGGTATTGCAAGAAAGCTAAAAGTGTTCCATATCCTAACTGCCCAACCTTTTGTTTCAGAATAGCCAACAATCTATACTCTTAGATTTTGCAGGGTTTATCAAACACATCAAGTTTAAGCCTTCTCTTTGTTCTTTTCTTGTAGGTTAGGGCACATCATTTTTAAAATTTCAAAGAAGTGTTTTAAATCATGTTGATCACAAAACTACACAAACGGAATTTTAGCCTAGTATGGCTTTTGACCAGTTTAATAACATGGAACCTCGTGCCCCTAAGAGCTGGGGATTCAGGTATTTTTTTAGGGGGCGGTTTCCAGTATGCACCCTTTACACTCCAACACAATAGTAAAGGACATTTTTATGGGGGCGATGTCGAAATGGGTTGGATGAGTTTTTTATGCCAAAAAAAAGCTAGGGGTAAGTCCCATTGTGCCAAGAGTAGCCCTTTTGGGGTGCACTTTTGTGCCCTTTTTAACCGCCAATTTGGCAAGCACAACACCTTACTTTGCAGGGGGTGCTTTTGATCTGCTCTTTAATTTCTTAGATAATGCCACATGGACTTTTGGGGGCTTTGTGGGGGGAGCGGGCGGGGGGAGCGTTTGGAAATTGCCCCATCACTCCTATGCCAACTTCCAATTTATGGTTAATGTGGGTTTGCGTTTCACATACGCCTATACAAGGGCTCTAAATGGGAGCTACAAATGGAACAAGAACATTAAATGGCAAAAGATCGCCAATGGATTGGAGGTGGGCGTGCGTATCCCCACAATCAGAGGCTATAAGACTTACCGAGACTTTGTGGTTTTTGTGAATTACACATGGGGGATATGCTGGGAACTCTTGCGTAACTGCCACAAGTAATATTTGACTCTGATCTAGCCATTTTTTATAATCGGTTTTGGCTTTACTGACCTAGAATAGCCCACCATTAGGGGTTTTAGGATCAATACCAAAGGATTGCCCCCCTCAAGTTTCAATGATCTTGGGCACGATGAAATAGCCCTCTTGGGCTTTGGGGGCGTGTTTTAAAATGCTTTGTGGGATAGTGGGATCGCAAAAAGGGACATCCTCTCTTAGAGGCGTGCTCTCTGTCTCTAAACTCTTAATACCCTCTAAATCTAGGGTGTTTAGATTATCCATAAAGCCCAAGACTTCCTCTAGGTTTTGCTTGAGAGCTTGTTTGTCTTGGGGGAGTTCCAACATGGAAAGTTGGGCGAGTTTGTCTAATAACACATCATCAATTTGCATGCCTGTCCTTTTTGCTCCATTCTAGCATGTTTTAAGGGGTGTAGATGTCTAAGCAAGGTTGGCGTTTTAAAAAAGCCTTGAGATCATAGATGAAACCTTGATCTAATAACACCCCTGATAAATCCAAATCTGCAAAACAGCGGTGCGCAACCACCAAAATCACGGCATGGTAGGTGGGTTCTTGGGGTAATGTTTGTAGGGCAGTGCTGGCAAAAAGTGCTTGCATGTCCTCAAAGCCAATGAGTGGATCGTAAATATCCACCCCACAGCCCAAGCTCTCTAACTCCTGTTTGAGCACCAAACTTTGGGAATTGCGTAAATCATTGCAATTTTCTTTAAAACTCGCCCCCAAGATCAACACACGGGCTTTTTGGATGGATAGTTGGTGGGTGTGCAAGAGTTTGGCGATTTTGTTGGCTAAAAAGGCAGGCATGGCGTTGTTGATCTGGCGGCTAGCCTCAATGAGGCTTGGATCATGTTGCACCCGCCTAGCTAAAAAACTCAGGTAGTAAGGATCAATACTGATACAATGCCCGCCCACCAAACCCGGAATAAAGGGAACAAAATTCCACTTGGTTTGGCACGCCTCCAGCACTTCGTAGAGATTCACCCCCAAGCGATCTAAGAGCATTGCCATGTCATTGATAAAGGCGATGTTTAAATCTCTTTGGGTATTTTCCAAAATCTTAGCGCTCTCAGCCACTTCAATAGAGCTAACGAGGTGGGTTTGGCAGATCACGCGCTGGTAGAGCTGGTCAATGTAGCGCGCACTCTCTGGCGTGCTCCCGGAGGTGATCTTAACAATCTGGCTTAAGGGGCGCGCATCGCCCACATTGATCCGCTCAGGAGAATAGCCCACAAAAAAATCATGGTTATAACGCAGGTGGCTGGCTTGCTCCAACAAAGGCACGCAAAATTCCTGCGTGCAGGTCGGGTAGGTGGTGGATTCATAGATCACGATGCCTTGTTGTTGCAAATGCGATCCAGCTAGCAAAGAGGCGTTTTTAAGCATGTTCAAATCGGGCTGGTTGTGCAAATCAACCGGTGTGGGCACGGCAATAATGAAGACATCAACCCCGCTCAAATCTTGGGGGCAAGATGTGATTTGTAACAAGCGTGCCTTTAAAAAATCTGGCTGGCTGGCTTGTTGGTTGCGATCATACCCATTTTGCAGTTCTGCTATGCGTTGGCTAGAAATATCAAACCCAATGGTTTTAAAATGCTGCCCAAAGGCAAGGGCTAGGGGCAACCCCACAAAGCCCAAGCCCAAAATGCCTAGAGTGGGATTTTCTTTAAACATCTGCCACCGCTTGGGCGACTTTCTTTAACTCTAAGCGTGTCAGATAGGGGTTTAAAGGCAGGCTGATAATCTCTTGGCAAACTCTTAAGGCATTAGGGAAGTGGCGATCAGCATAATCCAAATGCTTTAGGGGGGCTTGGTGGTGCAAAGGTTTGGGGTAGTGAATCGCGCTGGGGATATGCTCTTGGGTCAGCTTAGCAATCAATTTAGCGCGCTTGGGGTGCAAGATGGGGTATTGGGCATAAATATTAAAACGGGTGGAGTGATCAGAGTCGATTCTATCTAAGGGGAGTTGTAAGCCCAGTGGTTCTAAGAGCTGGTGGTAAATGTGGGCTTGGGCTTGCAAAGCTTTGAGGTGGTTAGCATAGTGCTTGAGCTTGACCTTTAAAATACAGGCTTGCAGGGCGTCTAAGCGGGCATTGAGTCCTAGATAGCAATGGTTGTATTTGCCCTTTTGCCCATGGATGCGTAGGGCTTTAAGTTTGTCATAAAGATCGCCATCATCACAAAAGATCGCACCCCCATCGCCATAACAACCTAATGGTTTGGTGGGGAAAAAACTGGTGGTGAAAATATCGGGCTTACCCAACCCTTCATAGGGGGCTAAAAAACTTTGCGCCCCATCTTCAATTAAAAAGAGATTGTGGGCTTTAGCAATCTGGCTTAATGCGTGGCGATCGCTGGCTAGACCAAATAAACTTAGGGGCACGATGGCTTTTGTTTTGGGGGTGATTGCACGCTCAATTAACAAACTATCCATTTGGTAGGTGGCTAGATCAATATCCACTAAAACCGGCTTAGCTCCCAAGAGCAAGAGCATTTCAACAGCGGCAATAAAACCAAAGGCAGGCGTGATCACCTCATCACCCCTTGTGATCCCACAAGCCAAAAAGGCTAAAAGCAGGCTGGCACTCCCACTAGAAGTCCCCAAAGCAAAGGCAAAGCCCGCATGGCTGGCTAGGGCTTGCTCTAATTGCGCCACTTCTTGACCCAAGATGTATTGGGCACTGCGTGCCCCTTGCAATAACGCCTCCTCAATCTCTAGGGCGTGTTCTTGGTGCAGGGCTTTTAAGTTGTAAAAATCCAAAGGCTCAAGACTCAAGCAGGCGCACAGCCTGATCTTCTAAAATATAGACACTCCCATCAAAACTATCTTGTGCCCGGTTATTCACAAAGTTTAAGGGCTTTAATGCCTTATCCACAAAGCCTACAAAACGCGCAGGGTTCCCCTTGACCATGCCAAAATCAGGGACGCTTTTAGTCACCACGCTCCCAGCAGCCACAAAGGCATAAGCCCCAATGCTCACCCCGCAAACAATCGTGGCATTAGCCCCAATGCTACACCCAGTTTTTAATAAGGTGGGCACAAAAGCCGATGGGGGGGTTTTAATAAAGCTCCTAGGTCTTAGCACATTGGTAAAAACCACGCTAGGACCAATAAAAACATGATCTTGACACTCCACCCCCTCATGCAAACTCACATTATTTTGAATCTTGCTCCCCTCCCCAATAGAAACTCTAGGGCCAACCACGCAATTTTGCCCCATACTCACATGCGCCCCGATGTAGGTGTGCCCAAGCAAATGGCAAAAATGCCAAATCTTAACCCCCTCTTGGATGCTGATTGGATCATCTAGGTAGCTTGAGGGGTGGATAAAGGCGCTGGGGTGAATCTCATTCACAACACAAAGCCTTGTGGCATAGGGGGTGGCAATCTTCATCGGGTTTGGAAGGGCTCAGATGGCGAATCACAGAGGCTAGTTCGATGGCTGGGCGGGCTACATCCACGCCATAACCCTCATCATTGAGGATTTGTTGGTAACACTTGGTGTGCAGGCTATCAAATTCACTGCTAAAATCCACATCCTTACCCTCCAGCACCAGCGATCGATAAGCCCCGGTTTGTTGCAAACCAAATTTACCCGGATTGATGGACAAAAACCAAGAAACCCGCGCATGCTCTAAGCTCAAAAGCCCCCCGATACAATCAGGCTCATGGATATACACCGCATTATCCACCACGCCCCCAAAAATATCCAAGAGAATATCAAAAAAATGAATCCCAATATTGGTGGCTAGCCCCCCGCTTTTATCCTCATCGCCCTTCCAAGAATTAAAATACCACTTCCCACGCAAAACCAAGTAAGTTAAAGAGATGTGGTAAATCTTGCTGGGGTCTTCTTGCAAACTGGCTTGGATGCTATTTTTAAGGTTGATGATATTGGGGTGGGTGCGTAATTGCAAGATGTTGAAAACACGGCGGTTATATTTTTTCTCTAAAGCCTTGATCTCATCTAACTCATTGGGGTCTAACACGAGGGGCTTTTCACAAATGGCATGAATCCCATGTGAGAGGGCAAATTCAATGTGCTCGAAGTGCAAATAATTAGGCGTGCAGATTGCTATGAAATCTAAAAATTTATTTTGGGCTTTGCAATCTTGTAAATACTGGTGCAGGTCGGCTAGACTGGTGAAAAACTCGCAATCCAAATAATATTGATCCAAGATTCCCACGCTGTCATGTTCATCGACCGCACAATCGAGCACATGCCCGGTCTCATAAATGGCTTTGATATGTCTGGGGGCGACAAACCCCCCTACCCCGATGATCCCAAATAACATGCATGCTCCTTGATGACTTGTAAAATATGCAGGGCACTTGCACCCTTGCCAAAATGATCTATGTTAGCAAAACTAGCTTGACCTTTGGTTAAAAGCTCTTGAGCCTTGCGGGTGATCAAGTCTGCATGCGTGCCCACCAAGATCGCCCCCCCACCCTCTAATAATTCGGGATACTCGCTATTCTCCCGCATCACCAAAACCGGAGTCCCCAAAAAGCAGGCTTCCTTTTGCAACCCCCCGCTATCTGTGAGCACCAAGCGCGCATAAGTGAGCATATAGAGGGTTTCTAAGTAGGATAATGGGGGCAACAAAGAGACATTTTTAAAGGACAAGCCACATTGTGCTAGGGCGTTTTGGGTTCTGGGGTGCAGGGCTAAAAAAAGGGGCATATTTTGAGCCAAACACTCTAAAGCCTTAAAAATGCTTTGCAAGTTGTCCATGTTGTCAATGTTGCTGACGCGGTGCCAAGTGGCAAAGATAAAGGGCTTTTTACTGGGCTCAAAGGGGGGTTTGGGGGGGTGGGCTTTAGGGGCAAAAAAACGCACATTATCCAACATCACATCCCCGCTAAAATAAATTTTTTGCCCTAAGCGTTGCTCTTGTTTTAGGCATGCATAAGCACTGGGCGTGGGGCAAAATAAAAGCGTGCTGAGTTGGTCGGTTAAAATGCGGTTGCGCTCTTCGGGCATGCTTAAATCCCCACTTCTTAAGCCCGCTTCAATGTGGATTAGAGGGATTTTAAGGCTATGCGCGCACAACGCCCCAGCCAGCGTGGAGTTGGTGTCCCCATAGACCACAATATAATCGGGGCGTTGGATTTGGCAAAACTCTTTGAGTTTGGCAAACATGAAAGCAATGTGTTTTAGGGGCGTGAGATTGGGTGGGGCTTGGGGGAGGGTGTGCAAGGGTGGGGGCAAATCCAACTCTTTAAAAAAGGCATTACTCATATCTGCCCTAGAATGTTGGTTGGTGTGGATCAAAAATTCTTGTAAGGTGGTGTTTGAATCCAAATAGGGATCGCTTAGAATGGCTTGGTGTAAGGGCTTGCTCTTGATAAATTGGGGGCGTGCCCCCACAATGCTATAAAGAATCTTAGAATTGGTAGGAAATCTCAAAACGGGCATTAAATCCGGGTTCTGGGAGCGCCATGCGGATGTGCCCGGCTGTGGCGATCATGTCATCATGGGGTGCGTCCGCACTGGCTTGCCAAACAGAGGTCTGATTGACATACTGCTTGTTGAAGATATTGTTAAAGACTGCGCTCAAGAGCAAACCTTTCATGCGTCCATGAGGGGGCGACCAATTGACAAAAATGCTACTCACCCCATAGCCGGGTTTGTGGATTTTCATCGTGCCATAACCCGGATAGTAAATGCTATAGCCATTGTAATACATATTAGTAACAAAGCGGCTAAGCCATGTCAGGGTGAGTCCGGCTCTTTGGAAGGTGTAGTCAGCCTTTAGAATAACCACATTCCCATAGGTGGCAGCCAGCGCATAGGTATCGGCTAGCAGGTCATAACTCCCTCGTTTCCCATAGGGGTTAGCCACGGTCGGCCATGAGCGCGCAAAAGAGAAAGTCCCCACAAAGCCCTTATAGCGGACATTCCCGCTGAGCTCATACCCAAAAATCGTGATGGTTTGGGGCAAATTACCCGTTAAGTTTTTAGCTGTGGCGTTCCCACCCCCATTTTTAGAAGTGTCCTGCCCGTAGGAATTAACAAAGTTATTGATCACTTGGTAGAATGCCGCCCCACGCACATTGAAATAAGGGCTGTTATAGTCAATGTTAAATTCCGCATTCTGCCCGATGGTGGGTTTCAAGTTCTTTTGGTAAATCACGCTAGGATCGCGCATCAACACCCCATCCCCGGGCAGAGCACCTTTGGTTACATAGGCATAGCTCACTTTCAAGCCCAAAGAATCGATGGGGTTATATAAAATGGTCGCGCTGGGGCTAAAACCAGAGGTCAAATGGTTTTGCCCATTCTTGTCTTTTAAAAGATAAATATCATAACGCGTGCCCGCCCCCACGATAAGGTTTTTTAAGAAATTATAGTTGGCTTGTATATAACCCCCGATGATATTGCCTATGGCATAGGAATTTTGGGGCAAGCCACGATAGACCACATTGGGTGAGCTCATGTTTTGCTGGTATTCTGTGCCCGGATCGACATAATAATGGCGGTAGGGCAAGCCCGGACCAGTGGGGTCATTAGGATTGACATTGCCTTTATAAAGCCCATTGCTCCCTCTAGGCAAGCCCGAAAACACGCTCAAGTTTTGGTAAATTGCGCCGTATTCAAAGACATTCCCATAGTCTGCGCTAATGGGGTGCTGGACCTTGACATTCACCCCAGAGTTGATTAAATAAATATTGCGCTCCAAAGTCCCCTCCGCATCGGCATTGCCCAAAGTCCAGTCATTAGCCGTAGTTGATGAGGGAGCCATGTCGTATTCGGGGTATTTGGGAATCCATTGCGTTCCACCACCACCAGCCGTGATGTCATACCCCCCCGTTGCTAATGGTGTGATTGTCCCTTTCGTGCATTGGCTTTGATTGGCTTGGCACCAGTCTTGCACATTGGCGATATAATCTTGATTGGTGGGCTCTTGGGAGCTAGGCAAAAAGGGATTATTCACCGGATTATAATGCCCGTTACGCACGCTCAAAAAGGCAGTAGAAGTGATTTTGGGCTGATTGAAAGTATCCCCACCATCGTGGTTAAACTTGAAAGAAAGGTTATTATTAGAGTTGATGGTGTGGGCTAGCTCTTTACCAAAGCTGATCACAAAGGGGGCGGGCTGGGTGCCCGGGTCATTAGCCTTGCTGAGCGCGCTTGTGGTGTTGGGGCGCAACAAACGAGTTGAATTGTAACGAGTCATGTTGTAGCTAATGGTTAAGCTGTCCTTATCGTTGAAGTAGGCGTTAAATTTGAGTAGGACATTGTTTTGTTCGCTAGGGCTGCCAATCACCTTATCACTTGCAAAGGGGTTATTAAGGTCGTAGGTCGGATTAAAGAGATTTTTCATCAGGTTATTCCCATCGCGGTAATAAAAAATATTTTGGTGGGTGTAATAGCCCAAAATGTCCCATTTCTCCGCGCGGTAAGCCGCAATGGTGTTAAAACGCATCCCAAAGTTGGTGTAAAAACTCGCTGAAGCACTGCCCCCATAAGTTTGCCCCTTGCGTAAAAAGTCATTAGCCCCGATAGTTTCCATCGCCATTTTTCCTGCAATCGCGCCCGGCCCTGCAGAGGCACTAGCTGCCCCCTTAATCACCTCTATTTCTTTGAGCATGCCCGGATCGATGACCGTATTAGCATCATGGTGGAAAATATTCCCATTTTGGGCTGCCCCATCAATAGTTACCCTAAGCAAACGGCTTTCCATGCCCCGCACATAGATTTTTTGCGCCATCAGCCCGCCCCCAGCGACATTGATGTCCGCCCGAGTCCTAAAAAGGTCATTGACTTGGTTGCTTTGGCGTTGTTGCAATTCTTTACGCTCAATATACATTTTATTGTTATACTCAAAGGTGCGCTCGCCCAGAGTAGTAACCTTACCCAAGGTATGCGACTCTTCAGCCAAGAGGGCATCTGCCCCCACTGCACTTAAAATACAAAAAGCGTGTGAAAAAAGACAAGGATTTGTATTTGTTTTTGGTCGATTTTTTATAGAAAAAACACCAAAAATTTTATTGGAAAATCTCATTTATTAATCCTATGCAATTTTGTAATACTAGATGCATTCTATAGCATAGAACCTTATAATTTATTGAAAAAATGAAGAAAGTAATACGGGGTGTCCATCTAAAAAACACCCCTTGAGATTTTTAGACTAGAAGCGTGGGCAACCTTTTTAAGATTATCTAAAAAATAAGCCCCCTCAGTAAAAATATCCTAGCCCTGATCGGACTTGCAACGCACCTGCGTGATGCTCTGCCCCCCTAGACCATAATTATCGGTGCTGATCTCCTCAATGATCACTACCGTAGAAGCGATGCGATCACGCTTTAAAACTTTGGCGACCACTTGGGTAACCTCTGCAATCAAGGCTTGTTTTTGCTCTTTGGTGGGTTGCCCCTCTTCTTGGGTGATTTTGATATTGATAAATGGCATAACATTCCTTTAGTTGATTAAACCCGCTTCTTTTAAAAAACGCGAAGGTTCATAGTTTTTGGCTTTTTTGTCGTCTTTTTTGGCATAGCACAAGTAGAGATGATCCTTAGCGCGCGTGGTGGCGACATAGAATAAACGCCGCTCCTCCTCCAAGCTCCCCCCCTGTTTGGCTAATTTGGTGTTGGGGAAACGCCCCTCCATCAAATCAATCACATACACTTCTTTAAACTCTAGCCCCTTACTGGCATGGACACTCAGCAAATGCACCCCGCTCCCCTCCACAGCCTCCCTAGAACCTAAAACCATGGCTTGTAAAAAGTCCTTCAAACTGGCATAGGGTTGGGCGAGTTTAACCAAAAGGTCTAATTTGCGCATGATCTTTTCCTTAGCTAGATCAAAACGGCGATCATCTAGGCTCCCATCTTTGTTTTTGCAACGCTCCCTAGCCAAGCCCTCTAAAATATTGTTAAACCACGCTGTGGCGATGATATGGCCCAAACTTTGCGCGCTAGAAGTGTTTTGATGCCCTTTGACTAGGGCAAACATGCCTTCTAAAAAGTGCGCGCTTGGGGGCGTGAGTTTGGGGTGGGCTAGAATGGGGTGTTGTTGGAAGTCCGCCCTTAAGTTTTCAAAACGCATGGTGTTTTCTTGGGCGATCACCTCCCCAAATAAACCCATTTTAGCGCTAGTGGGGTAGGGGTTTTTGCCCTGTGGGTTTAGCAAGCCTTGGCGGCTATCCCCAAGACCTAGTGTTTGCAAGGCTTGGTAAATCTCATGGGCTAGGGCACTGCCTACACCCGGGGCATAGCTTAAAATCTGCATGGTGGCAACCATGTCTTTGCCATGGCTTAAAAAAGCGCACACATCTAAGATCAAACGCACCTCTTTACTCTCAAAAAAACCCAAACTCCCCTTACGCCTAGAGGGGATACCCAGCTCTCTTAAAGAAGCCTCACACCCATCGGCACTTGAATTATTGCGGAATAAGATGGCGACCTCTTCATAATGCCCCCTTTGGGCGATATGGCGTGCAATGTTTTTATATTGTGCAAGCAACTCTTCAAACCCAAAGACTTGGGGGATGGAGGGGTTAGTTGGTTTCATCACCTCTAAACTCTTGGGGTAAATGCGTGGGTTATGAGCGATGACCTTGTTGGCTAGATTTAAAATGGCTTGGGATGAGCGGTAATTTTTAGTGAGGGTGAAGACACGCGCTTTGGGGTATTTGTGGGTGAAATTGCTGATAATAGAGATGTCGGCTCCATTGAAGGCGTAAATGCTCTGATCATAATCCCCCACGCAAAAAAGACTGGGGGCATTGAGGGCATCTAGGATCGAATCTTGCAGCGGGTTGGTGTCTTGGTATTCATCGCATAAGACCTCAGCAAAGTGCTGGGTGGGGGCGATGTCTTGGCGGTAAAGCAAGAGCAAATCATTATAATCCATGTAGTTGTGGGCGCGCTTGAGGGCGCAAAATTGCTCTAAGATGTCCTCATAATAGGGGGCAAAATCCTCTTGATCGGGGTTGCGTTTGGCCAGCCATGCGCTAAAATCCAAAGCACTTTGGGCGTTGGTGTAGAGGGAATAGAGATTGTAGAGGTGTTGGGGCGCATAAAAGCCCTCTTGGTTAGATGGGCTGTGCTTTTCTGCAATGCTCCTAAGCAAGACATGCAATTCTTTGGGCTGTTTGAGGGTCAAATCGGGATATTTTTGCTTCAAATAACGCAAAGCTAAGGCATGGAAAGTGCCTGCTTGGATATTTTGGGCATGCGCGCTATGGAGAGCTAAACGCTCTTTCATTTCAATGCTGGCTTTATTAGTGAAAGTTAAAAGCAAAATCTCTTGGGGGTTGATCCCTTGTGCTAAGAGGTGTAAAATCCGCCCCACAATGGTGGAGGTCTTGCCCGTGCCTGCTGAGGCGATGATGAGGTTATGCCCCAAAGGGGCTTGTGTGGCTTGCTGTTGCTCTAAATTGAGTTGCACGGGCTATTTTTGGGCAGCCTCGACTTCAATATTCAAGGTAACCACATCGCCAATCTTGGCATTACCCATTTGGGGGGCGAATTTAAAATCCGATCGCTTGATTTTGCCGCTCAAGGAAAACCCCACTTTTTCCTTGCCCTCATCTGTTTTGATCACCCCGCCAATCTCGGCTTTGAGCTTGACCTTGTGGGCTACCCCAGCAATGTTGAGTGTGCCCTCAACCTCGCCATGTTGGGCATTGATTTTTTGGTATTTCTCCATCACAAAGTGGATTTCAGGGTATTTCTCCATTTTAAAAAAATCATCGGTGCGCAAATGGGCATCGCGGTTTTGGTTGTCCGTATCCACAGAGGCAACCTTAATATCAGCCTCCAACTTTTTAAAGGTATGGCTAGCCGGATCAAAATCCACCACTGCGCTATAATCCTTAAAATCTCCCGTTACATAGCTAATTGACAAATGTTTCACCTTGAACCCTACGCGGGTATGGGCTTTGTCAATTTCATAGGGTTTGGCTAGCAAAGGGCTAACCAGCATGCATGACAACAATGAAAAACCGATTACCTTTTTGATCTTTTGCATATTTTCCTCTCTTTTCACAAAAAATGGGCGTGATTATAGCACATTTGCATTAGGGGTGCATTTGCTTTAAACGCGCTTGAGCGGCTCCTTGTGTGTAAAGCTTGGCTTGGATCACCTTTTGGTAAATAGCACGGGCTTTTTGGGGATTTTTGGGCGTGCCCTTCCCCATTTCATAGTAATAACCCAAATGGTATAGGGCGATTGAGAGGGCGATGCGCTGCCATGAGTTTTCGGGGAAGTTGGTGATATTTTTAAGGTCCAAAGAGGGTTTTTTGGGTTGCTTGTTGAGATCACGCACGACTTCTTGGAGCATGTGGAAACCTTGGGCTTGGCTTGCTGGATCGGGGGCATCAACATCCATCATCGCCAAATGCATGCGTGCATTCAACGCCCCATCACTGACCCCGCTCCCACCTTGTTCGTGATCGAGTTGGATAGCTTTTTCAAAGTAAAAACGCGCCTTTGGCTCGTTTTTTTTAACACCCTCCCCATTGAGGTAGCCCTCACCCACAATTTCGCTGCCCCGCACGCTCCCCAAATCACTGGCTTGTTTGTAAAAACGCAGGGCATTTTCTGGGGCATGTTCCCCGTAGGTGTCGCCCTCTTGGAGCAAGGCACGCACTTTGGCATTGCTCTCATCAACAAACTCTGCCCCTAAAGGCAAACTCAAGAACAAGAACGCAACGCAAGCTTGCCAATAAGATTTTAGGGCATGCAATTTATCCATGTGAATCTCCTTAATGGGATTTTTGGCGCATTTGTAAAATCACTTGTGCGCTTTGTTGGGCGATGGCTAATTCTTCATTGGTGGGCACACGCAAGATCGCTACCCCGCTAGATTGGGCGTTTAGGGTGGCAATGCCCGATTTGGGGGTCGCATTGGCTTTTGTGTCTAGGCAAATGCCAAAATTTTCTAAGCCCACACACACCGCCTCTCTTAGACGCGCGCAATTTTCCCCCACACCCCCGGTAAAGAGCAGAGCATCCACACGCCCCAAAGCAAAGGCATAAGCCCCGACATATTTTTTAATGCGGTAAGCATAGATGTCAAAGGCGAGCTTGGCTTTGGCATCGCCCTTTTCAATCATCGCCTCAATCCCGCGCATGTCATTGTCCCCACACACCCCCTTAAGCCCGCTTTGTTTGTTGAGCATGTTGGTGGCTTGTTTGATGTTACTATGGGTTAGCTCCATGATGTATTCGATCAAGGCTGGGTCCATATCCCCCGAGCGTGTCCCCATCACCAAGCCCTCTAAGGGGGTTAAGCCCATGGAGGTATCAATACTTTTACCCCCTTGAATCGCGCATGCACTCGCGCCATTACCCAAGTGCAAAGAAATGGCATTAAATTGTTCGTAGGGAATATTTAAAAACTTAGCGGCTTCTTGGGCGATAAAGTGGTGGGAGGTCCCATGGAAGCCATAGCGGCGTAATTTATGTTGCTCGTAAAGGTGGTAGGGCAGGGCATAGACATAGGCATGGGCGGGCATGCTTTGGTGGAAGGCGGTATCAAAGACAGCTACTTGGGGGAGATTGGGCACTTGCTTTTTTAAAGCCTTGATCCCGGCTAGATTGACCGGGTTATGCAAGGGGGCTAGGGGGCAGAGTCTTTCAATGTGTTCCATGACCCGATCATCAATCAAAGTGGGCTGGATGAACAAATCCCCCCCTTGCACCACGCGGTGCCCCACGCCATCTACATGCTCGATATTGCGTAAAATCTGCAGTTCTTTAAGCACCTCTTGGACCTGCAACAAGCCCTCCTCGTGGTCTTTAATGTGGAGGCGATCTTGGATGCACACATGCCCGCCCGGGGCGTTGATTTTAATGCGCCCATATTCCTCGCCAATCTGTTCGACCAAACCTTTAGCTAAGACGATACCTTTATCCATGTTGAAAAGCTGGAACTTAATAGAGGAACTGCCTAAATTTAAAACTAAGATTCGCATGGCTTATCCTTGTGCCTGGATGGCGGTCATGATAATGGTGTTGATCACATCTTCAACCAAACACCCCCGACTTAGATCATTCACCGGCTTTTTAAGCCCTTGCAATACAGGACCGATGGCTAAAGTCTTAGCCGTCCGTTGCACTGCCTTATAGGCGATATTGCCCGCATCTAAATCGGGGAAAATAAAGACATTAGCCCGCCCAGCTACCGCACTCCCGGGCATTTTCTTGCTCCCTGTTTTGGGATCGATAGCCGCATCAAATTGCAAGGGACCATCAATGAGCAGAGAGGAATCCAAAGAACGCGCCATCTGCACCGCTTGTGCGACCTTATCCACATCTACGCCCTTGCCAGAGGTCCCGCTAGAATAAGAGAGCATCGCAATTCTAGGCTCAAAGCCAAAACTCTTGGCAGTCGTGGCAGAGGTTAGGGCAATTTGGGCAAGTTCTGCGCTGGTGGGGTTAGGATTAATCGCGCAATCCCCAAAAACATAGACTTGCGTATCTAAGCACATGAAAAACACGCTAGAGACAATTTGCACCCCGGGGAGTAATTTAATGGTTTGCAGTGCTGGGCGCACGGTCTCAGCGGTGGTGTGGGTCGCCCCAGAGACCATGCCATCAGCATGCCCGCTATAAACCAGCATGGTCCCAAAATAGGTCGGGGTTTTAATAAGCTCTTGGGCTTGCTCTAAGCTCAGACCCTTAGCTTGGCGTAGGGTGTAGAGGGTTTGGGCTAATTGCTGCGTGAGGGGGGAGGTGTGAGGGTCTAGGATGGGGGTATCTTTTAAATCCAACCCTAATTTCTTAGCATCTTGGCAAACTTTATCAGGTTGCCCTAATAAGATAATCTTAGCTGCCCCCAGTTGCAAAATGGCATGCGCGGCTTTTAAAATGCGTTCATCTTGGCTTTCGGGTAAAACAATGGTTTTTACATTTTGTTTCGCGCGGACCAAAAGGCTATGTTGGAAACACACTGGGCTTACACATGTGGAGTTGGCTTGTTCTAAACTCTCAAAAGCATCTTTTGTGGGCTGAGTGTTGAGATTAGCCAGCACCAAGCCCGGAATCTCTAGGGTCAAATCTAATTCAAGCAAACTCAAAGGATTTAACAAACCTGCCTTTTTAAAGCTGGCATGGGCTAGCTGGATTGCAGCGGCTAAGTTGGGGTTAGGCAAAAACGCATTCACCACGACCAAATTAAGGTGTTGGGCAATGCTGTCTAGTAAGCGTGAATCAAAACTTTGTAAGGGCTCAAAACAAGAGCCCACCACCACGACATAATCATGGTGGGTAGCCAAATTTTGGTAAATCTCTAAAATGTCGCTAAAAACTCCCTCATCTTGTTTAGCCAGCCTCTCTAACACCTCCAAAATGCCCAAGCCACAGACTGCCTGAAAATTCTCACAATCCCCTACCGGTGCGAATAAAGCGACACTCTTGCCATGCATTTTGAAGAGGTCCTGTAAATAATGGATGGCTTTTTCCTCTAAACTCTTGGGTGTGTGTAACAAAATCCCATAACCCATGCGAATCCTTTATTTTGGTTTATAAATTTGATTATAGCCAATCTAGTAAATCTTTTGCGCCTTGAGGGCTTTAGCCTTTAGTTTTTGTGGATATTTGATACAAGCCCTAAGAGTTGGTTTAAGACTTGTGGCAGGTGTTGGTTGGCATTAATGGTGTGGGTCGCCATGCGTGCATAGAGGGGGTGGCGTTGGGTGTAGAGGGCGTGGAGTTGGGCGGGGTTTTCAAATAGCGGGCGGGGGTTGTTATCTTGCTCTAAACGCTCTAAGATCACCTCAAAACCCACATGCAAATAAATGATTTCCCCCAAGCCCTTTAAGGGGTGGAAAATGGGCATGCCCCCCCCGGTGGCGATCACTAGGGGCGTTGGGTGCTGGCTAATGCGTGTTATTAAGCCCCCCTCTAATTGCCTAAAATAATCCTGCCCGTATTGAGAAAAAATCGCCTCAATATCCATGCCTATTTCTTGGCTAATGGCAACATCAGCATCTAAAAACCCCCAATTTAATTTTTCAGCCAACAAAGCCCCCAGCGTGCTCTTCCCACTCCCCATAAAGCCCACAAGCCAAATCTTAGTCGCACTCAAATAGCTTTGCCCCCAAATACTGCCCGTGAGTTGCCTTTTCGATCTCAATTAGGCGGTTGTATTTAGCGGTGCGCTCGCCCCTTGTGGGGGCTCCGGTTTTAATCTGTCCGGTGTTCATCGCCACGCTAAAATCGGCGATAAAGGTATCCTCACTCTCCCCGCTTCTATGGCTCATCACGCAGGCATAACCCGATTTTTGGGCTAGGTGTATGGTTTCTAAGGTTTGGGATAATGTCCCAATTTGGTTGGGCTTGATTAAAATGGCGTTGGCTAGGTGTTGTTTAATGCCTTGTTGTAAAAGTTTGGGGTTGGTTACAAAGAGATCATCGCCCACTAATTGCACCTTGTGCCCGAGTTTTTGCGTGAGTTCCGCCCACCCACTATAATCCTCCTCAGCCAAGCCATCTTCGATGGAGACAATGGGGTATTTTTGGAGCAGATTGGCATAATAGTCAATTAGCCCACCCGATTCTAAAACCTTGCCCTCGCTCTTTAGCTCATAACGCCCCTCTTGGCTGTAAAGCTCACTGCTAGCGACATCTAGGGCTAGGGCAATTTGTTCCTCGGGTAGATAGCCTGCCTTTTCAATGGCTCTTAAAATCCACTCCAAAGGCTCCTCATTGTTTTGAAAATCGGGCGCAAACCCGCCCTCATCGCCCACGCTCACGCTAAAATGCGACTCAGCCAACATCTTTTTTAAATGGTGATAGACCTCCACGCTAGCACGCAATGCCTCCTTAAAACTTTCAAATTTTAAGGGCATGATCATGTATTCTTGGAAGTCTAGGCGGTTATTGGCATGCGCGCCCCCATTGATGATATTGAGCATCGGCGTGGGTAAGATGTGTGCGTTGATCCCACCTAAGTAGTTGTATAAAGGCATGTGTAGCGATCGCGAACACGCCCGCGCCACTGCCAAAGACACGCCCAAAGTGGCATTCGCCCCTAAGCGTGAGAGATTAGCCGTATTGTCCAAGCCTAGCAAGATCGCATCGATCTTAGCTTGGTTAAAGGGGTCTTGCCCCACTAGGGCTTCTTGGATCGCATGATTCACATGCGCGCATGCCTGCAACACCCCCTTACCTAAAAAACGCCCTAAATCTTGATCGCGTAATTCCAACGCCTCGTTTTTGCCCGTGCTCGCCCCGCTAGGCACAATGGCTAGCCCCATGCTGTGATCGCTGAGCACCACCAACGCCTTTAGTGTGGGCTGTCCTCGGCTATCCAGCACCTCATAAGCACTCACTTCTGTAATTTCCATACAACATCCTTTCAAAACCCCCATTTTAGCAAAGATTAGAAAATCCAAAGAGAGCTTAAGATAAAATAAGCAGAAACTAAGGACATGTAATGGACTTCCCCCCCTTTGATTTGGCTTGGCAACAAACTTACTACCAAATCTGGAAAAGCAGGGGCTATTTTGGGGTGTGCCCGGATCGATCTAAGAAATTTGCGATCATGATGCCCCCGCCCAATGTAACCGGTCGCCTCCACATCGGGCACGCGCTCACCATGAGCTTACAAGATATTTTGGCGCGCTTTAAACGCATGGACGGCTATAGCGTGCTTTACCAACCCGGTTTGGATCATGCCGGGATTGCCACCCAAAATGTGGTGGAAAAACAGCTTTTAGCCCAAGGGATCAGCAAAGAGCAGATCGGGCGGGAGGGCTTTATTGAGAAGGTTTGGGAGTGGAAAGAACAATGCGCGCATGCCATTGTGGATCAACTCCAAAGTTTGGGAATCTCATGTGCATGGGATCGCCTGCGCTTTACGATGGATAGCGGGCTGGAAAAAGCGGTCAAACTCGCCTTTAAAACTTGGTTTGATCAAGGCTTGATCGTGCAAGATACTTACATGATCAATTGGTGTTGCAAAGATGGCGCACTAGCCGATATTGAGGTGGAATACGAGCAGGAACTAGGCAAGCTTTACCATCTGCGTTATCCCCTAGAGCAAGGGGGCTTTGTGTTGGTGGCGACCACGCGCCCGGAGACCCTTTTTGGGGATGTGGCTTTAATGGTGAATCCTGAAGATGGGCGTTATAAACACCTCATCGGGCAAAGGGCAATTTTACCCCTAAAGGGGCGTGTTATCCCCATTATTGCTGATGACTATGTCGATCCACATTTTGGGAGTGGGTGTGTCAAGGTTACCCCCGCTCACGATCCCAATGACTATGAAGTGGGGCAAAGACACCAGCTAAAACCCCTAGTGGTTTTTGATGAAAAGGGTATTTTTAATCAGCAAGCTGGGGAATTTGCTAGCTTAGATCGCCTGCAGGCACGCCCCTTAGTTGTAAAGGCTTTGCAAAAACAAGGTTTTGTGGAAAAAATTGAGGAGCACACCCACCAAGTGGGTAAATGCTACCGATGCAATAGCCCCATTGAGCCCTATATCTCCAAACAATGGTTTTTAAAAAAGGAAGTGGCGCAAGGCTCTATTGAGAAAGTCAAGCAGGGCTTAAGCACCTTTTACCCCGCCCATTGGCGCAATAATTACAATGCGTGGATGGAAAATTTACGCGATTGGTGCATTAGCCGGCAACTCTGGTGGGGGCATCGCATCCCTATTTTCACCTGCGCTCAAGGGCATCAATTTGCCAGCGTGGAAAACCCCACCACATGCCCCACTTGCAACAACACGCAACTTAGCCAAGATAGCGATGTGCTAGACACTTGGTTTAGCTCGGCACTTTGGGCGTTTAGCACTTTGGGCTGGGGGCAAGAGAATATGCCCGAGTTTAACCCCCAAGATTTACAAGATTTTTACCCCAATAGTGTATTGGTAACTGGTTTTGATATTTTGTTCTTTTGGGTGGCGCGCATGCTGTTGGCTGGGGAGAGTTTATTAGGCAAATTGCCCTTCAAGCACATCTATTTACACGCTTTGGTGCGTGATGAACATGGCAATAAAATGAGCAAATCTAAGGGTAATGTGATCGACCCACTAGAGATCATCAACACAGAGGGGAGCGATAGCCTGCGCTTTGCCTTGGCGATGTTGTGCGTGCAGGGGCGGGATTTACGCCTAAGCAAGGATAGCATCACCCAAGCACGCCATTTCACCCACAAACTCTATAACGCTAGCTTGTTTTTAGCCAAGAATTTAAGCGAGGTGGGGGGGGATTTAACCCACACGCCCAAGCACCCCACCACCATGCTAGGGCGCTACGCACAATCGCGCCTGAATGCCACCACTAAAGAGGTGCGCACAGCCTTAGAACAATACCGCTTTAATGATGTGGCGACTTTGCTTTACCGCTTTTTGTGGGGCGAGTTTTGCGATTGGTTTGTGGAGTTTTCTAAGGGTTATAAGCAAAGTAGCGATGCGCCCCTAGTTTTTGGCGAACTGGTTAGTATCCTCAAGCAAGGCTTGCAACTCTTACACCCCATCATGCCTTACAACACCGAATATCTCTACCAATCTCTAAGTGGGACAAGCTTAGAGCAAAGCCCCTCGATTATGCTGAGTGCCTACCCCAAGGACACCCAACAAGATTGGCAACTAGAGGCATGTTTTAATGCCATTAAAGAGGCAATCATCGCCCTAAGGCGGATTAAAATTTTACTCAATACGCCCATTACCCAAGCCTGCGTGCAAAGCAAAATCCCCCTAGAACCACAAGCCCTGCATTTAATTGCCAAACTCTCTAAGATCGCCTCTGTCCAAATGGTGGATCAAAAGCCCGCCCAAAGCTTAAGCGATGTGGGCGAATTGGTGAGCGTGCATGTGGATTTGAGCGGGATTGATGTGAGCGCGCTCACCAAACGCTTACAAGCCCAGCTAGACAAGCTCGCCAAAGAAAAAGCCAAGCTCAACCTAGATAACCCCCATTTTTTAGCCAAAGCCCCCAAAGAGTTATTAGAGAGTCTGCAAGCGCGCTTGGCTACAATCACCCACAAAGAAGCAGAAATCCAAAAAGAACTACGCTTATTGCAAGCTTGATAAAGGAAAAACATGTTTGACACCCTCACCCAATCATTTAAAAATGCGCTAGGCAAAATCCGCTTTCAAGATGATCAAAAAGCCCTTGAAAAGGCTTTAGATGAGCTCAAAAAAGCCCTGCTCAGAAACGATGTCCATCACAAGGTCGCTAAGGAATTGGTCAAAAACATTGAGATCAAGACCAAAACTAAGGGCATTGGCAAACAACAATTTTTAGATTCGCTGCAAGAGAGTTTGTTAGAGATTTTGAGCGTGCCTAGCGGGGCTAGCGGGTTTGTCTTTGCCCCCAAACCCCCGACCATTGTTTTGATGTGTGGTTTGCAAGGGGGGGGTAAAACCACCACTTGTGCCAAATTGGCTAACTACCTCAAAACCCGTAATAAAAAAGTCCTCTTAGTGGCGTGCGATCTAGAACGCTTGGCAGCCATCGAGCAATTACAAGTTTTGGGTGCGCAGATTGAAACCGAAGTTTTTTGGCAAGAAGGCTCGGTCATAGAGATTGCTAAGGGGGCATTAAAGCGCGCCCTAGAGGGGCAATTTGATGTGATGATTGTAGATAGTGCGGGGCGTTTAGCCATTGATAAGCCCTTGATGGCAGAGCTTAAAGCCCTCAAAGAGGTGCTCAACCCCTTAGAAACCTTTTATGTCGCCGATGCGCTCAGCGGACAAGATGGCGTGCGCAGCGCACAGACCTTCCATGAAGAAATAGGGCTTAGTGGGGTGATTTTAAGCAAGTTTGATAGCGACTCTAAGGGGGGGGTGGCATTAGGCATTGCCTACCAGCTACAGATTCCCTTACGCTTTATTGGGCATGGCGAGAAAATCCCTGATTTAGATGTGTTTATTCCCGATCGCATCGCAAACCGCCTCATGGGGGCGGGGGATATTGTGAGTTTGGCAGAGAAAACCGCTAGCGTGATTGATGCCAAAGATGCGAAGGAACTTTCTAAAAAGCTCAAAAAGGGGCAATTTGGGTTTAACGACTTTTTAGAACAAATTGAGAAAATCAAAAAATTAGGCTCGATCAGCACGCTGGTGTCCATGATCCCCGGACTTAGCAATGTCGCCGGAGCACTCAAAAACACCGATCTAGAAAACTCAGCTGAGATCAAGAAAATTAAGGCGATGGTGGCTTCCATGACAGCTAAGGAACGGGATAACCCCAGTATCTTAAATGGGAGTCGTAAAAAACGCATCGCTTTGGGGGCAGGTTTAGAAGTGGCTGAGATCAACCGCATTTTAAAACGCTTCGATCAAGCCAGCCAGCTAGCCAAAAAAATGAGCTCAAAGGGCGGGGTGGCTAACTTACTC
>NZ_FZLB01000032.1:0-17726 GCF_900196775.1 Helicobacter bizzozeronii | reverse complement strand
TAGTATGGCCTTGTTGTCGTTCTTAATTTTTTTATCCATGAGTTCATGGCATTTGATTTATCGCGTGTCACAGATTTTAGGCGTGTTGATGATCATCTTCATTGCATATATTGCGTTTTTCACCCACCCAACCATCACCCAAGTGGCTACAGAAACCTTTTTGCCTAGCCATTTTTCAATGGCAGCCACCATTACGCTTATTGGGGGGAGTGTGGGGGGGTATATTGTCTTTGCCGGGGCGCACCGCTTAATTGATTTGGGCGTTGTGGGGGAGAAAAATCAGATCCAAATGGATCGCGCCGCTTATCTGAGTATTGGGGTTGCTGCTCTTGTGCGTGTCTTGTTGTTTTTGGCGGTGTTGGGCGTGGTGCAAAGCGGGCAAAGCCTTAGCCCAGCCAATCCAGCCGGGAGTGCTTTTGGGGTGGCTTTGGGGAGCTTGGGCTATAAAATTTTTGGGCTGGTGTTTTTGGCTGCTAGCTTGACCTCCATTGTGGGCGCTTCTTATACCAGTGTGTCTTTTTTAAAAAGCTTTGCTTGGGTGCAAAAACACCAAAGGGCTTGTGCTCTGATTTTAATCAGCCTCTCAACCTTGATTTTTATGGTGATTGGCAAGCCCGTAGCATTATTGATCTTAGCCGGGGCTTTAAATGGACTTGTTTTGCCCATCACGCTAGCTGTGGTGTTGGTGGCAGCTTACAAACCCTGCATTGTGGGCACTTACAAGCATTCTATCTTGTTAGCGGTGTTGGGCTGGGTGGTGGTGGGCTTGAGCGTGTATTTGGGTGTCCTCTCGTTTAAACCCTTGATTTTGATGTTTAGCTAGGAGTTGGTCGTGGAAGGTGTCATCTATCGCCCCTGTGGGGAAAGTGCATTGTTATTAGAATTTGGCTCTGAGATCACGCCCCAAATCAATGCCCAAGTCAGGCATGCGTGTTCTGTCATCGAGCAAAAAGCCCTCCAAGGCGTGTTAGAAGTGGTGGGGGCTTATGCTAGCTTGTTGGTGATCTATGATCCGCTTGTTTGTTCTTATGCACGCTTGAAAGAAGAGCTGGAAAATTTAGAGCTAGGCATGCCCAGTAGCCCAAAAGAACAAGTTTCTTTGGTGTCCATCCCCACATGCTATGCATTGGGCTTGGATTTGGAGTTTGTGAGCCAACACACGCATTTAAGCCTAGATCAAATTGTCCAAAAGCACAGCGGGCGGGATTACTTGGTCTATATGCTGGGCTTTTTGCCCGGGTTTGCTTATTTGGGCGGGCTAGACCCTAGTTTAGCTGTGCCCAGATTAGCCCAGCCTAGAGCAGAGGTCGCTCCGGGGTCTGTAGGGATTGCGCACACCCAAACCGGGATTTATCCGCTCAAATCCCCGGGGGGTTGGCAAATCATTGGCAAAACACCGCTCAAACTCTATGACCCTAGTAAAAATCCCCCCGTGTTGCTCCAAGCCGGGGATTATGTGCGCTATGAGCCTATTTCTTTAGAGCAATACCAGCAATTAGAACACCAGATCGCACAAGGGGGCTATGAGCCCCAACGCACACAAATTGGATTGGAGGATTTGCATGTCTAGTATCCGGGTTTTGCAAGGGGGGTTATGCACCACCATCCAAGATTTGGGGCGTTTGGGCTATGCACGCTTTGGGATTCCAGCAGCGGGCGTGATGGATGAATTTAGCGCGAGCGTGGCTAATTTTTTGGTGGGCAATCCTAGAGAATACGCCCTTTTAGAAATGCACTATGTGGGGGCGTGTTTGGAGTTCTTAGAGCCAATGCACATTGCCATTGGGGGGGCTAATCTCAGCCCTAAGATCAATGATTGCGTGGTTTTTAACTGGGAATCCTATGTGGTCAAACCCGGGGATATTTTGAGTTTTGGCATACCCCAATCGGGTGTGTGTGCCTATGTGGCTGTTTCGGGGGTCTTAGATGTGCCCAGTGTGCATGAGAGCAAATCAACTTATATGCACGCCCAAATGGGGGGATTTTGGGGGCGTAAATTGCAAAAGGGGGACTTATTGAGCGTGCAGGTGCGCCCTGAGAACAAAAAGCGCCACTTAGCCGAGCATTACCGCCCCCTCTACCATGCCCATGCCTCCTTGCCCGTCATCTTAGGACCTCAAGATTCTTGTTTTAGTGAGCAGACAATCCGCCAATTTTGCCAAACCCCCTACCAAATCAGCAAGGGCGATCGCATGGGCATTTTCCTAGAAGGACCATCCCTAGAGTGGCACACGCATGCCGAGATCATCTCTGAACCTTTGGTGGTGGGGAGCGTGCAAGTCCCCTCCAATGGGAAACCCATTGTATTAATGGCTGATCGCCAAACTATGGGGGGTTACCCTAAGATCGCCACGCTCACTAAGGAAAGTTTGGTGACCCTAGCCCAAATGCGCCCCCGTGATGAGGTGCATTTTGTCCCCTATAGCATCGAGCATGCCCAAGAGAGATACCGTGCCTTTTACCAGCATTTAGAACACATTGTGGCAAGTTTGGCGTAAATGTTTGCATTTTAAATTTAGCGATAAACTAGGAGGCATGATGTTTTTCAAATGGCGCGCATCTGAGGAGGCACACAAAAAAGCCCCCCTTAATCTTAATTGGCTTGTGCCTTATAAGGATTTGGGGCGTTTGGAGATCAAAGCCCTTTTAACGCAAAACCAAGTGTCTTTGCTCATGGCATTTGTGCCCGCTACACTGCCCTTTAATCAAGTGGTGCGGACGCTTGAAAACCAGTTTTCTAATATCCCCGTGCGTTTTGTGATCCAAACTGCGGGGCAATTAGGGGGCTCACACCAAGATTTTTATAATCTGCACCAATCCGAGCAAATCCTCTTGCACCTCTTTGGCTCTGGCATCATCGAGCAAATTGAAGCTTTCATGGTCGATACCCTCTGTTCTGACTTGCAAAGAGGCGAAGTTAGCATGGACATTGACACGCGCAAAGAGAAGATTAAAGAACAGATCGAACAACGGGTACGCCCACACATGCATGTTGATCCCGCTGATACTTTTATTTTGAGCTATTTTCCGGGCTTGAGCGCGTCCGAGAGTTTCTTTTTAGAAGCTTTTGTCAAATCCAATGTTCCTTTAAGCCATTTGGTGGGGGGGAGTGCGGGGGGCAAACTAGATTTTAAAGAGGCAAACCTAGCCTTGAATGGCAAAATCAGCGCACATGAGGCGGTTTTGATCTATTGCAAATTGGCTAAGGGTTATTATTATGATATTTTCACCACACATAATTTTGAAAAAACCCCAACTTCTTTTTTAATCGGGGAGTGTAGTCCAGAATTGCGGCAGGTCAAATCCTTTTTGATTAATAATGAATTAGTCCCCGCCGTTGATGCGATCTGTGCGCATTTTAATTGTGCCCCTAGCGAGTTGTCTAAAATGATGGCAGGCTATACTTTTGCGGTGGAGGTGGGGGGGCAAATTTTTATCCGTTCGGTGGGGAGTTTTAATGAGGATAAAAGTATCCGTTTCTTTTGCGATCTCTATTTTGGGGAAACTTTGTTTTTGGTCAAGGCTGGGGATTTTATCCAAAACACGCACCGCAAGTTCCAAAATTTTATGCAAGGGCGGCGGGCTTTAGCCATTTTAGCAAATGATTGTATTTTGCGCCGTGTGAATAACCAACAGAGTTTGTCCCAATTCAAAGAATTTGATAACTGCCCCATTAGTGGTTTCTCCACCTTTGGGGAGGTTTCCCAAAATTTGCACCAAAACCAAACCCTCACGGCTCTCTGCATTTTTGAGGGCAATCCTAGCAAGGAGTCCAGCCATGGGTTTTTCACCAACTTCAGAAACACCCTTTTTTATTACGAGCAGATCAAGAGCAACCGCCTCAATAAAACCCTCGCGATCAAAAACACGCTCTTAGAACAATATGAGGGTTATAACCAGATTGTGGGGGCTAATAATTCCTATCTCAAAGAGATCGCCACAAAAGCGAGTGCCAATAATGACTATGTCAATGCGGTTAAAGAAGAGGTGTTGAAGTTGCAAAGCTCGATGGCGACCCTTAAGAACCTTTCTAACACCCTTTCCTCCATTGTGGGCACCATTGATAGCAATATCTCAGAAGTTTCTACAGCCCTGCAAAAGATCGATCGCGTGTCTTACCAAACTAATTTGCTTGCCCTCAATGCCGCCATAGAGGCAGCCCGGGCTGGCGAGCATGGGCGGGGCTTTGCGGTGGTGGCTGATGAAGTGGGCAACTTGGCTAATGGCGTGCAACAACGCCTAGAGGAGATTGGCGTTACTTTTTCCTCCATGAATGGGGCAGTGAAAAATATTGAAGATTCTTCTCAAGCGGTGTTGGATTCGGCTAATCAAAACAATGTGAGCCTAGATGAGCTCAATAAAGCGGTGGTGTCCTTAGAAGATCAATCCCAAGAAATGGAGCAGATCGCCCAAAAGAGTTTGCAAGACATCGCCCACATTCAAGATCAAATCGAGCAGATCAAGGAGCACATCACCAAGAACCAAGAATTGATCCGCAAGCTTGTATCTGCCTAAAATCTAGGCTTAAAATGGGGGTATTAGTCCTCTTGACTCTCTCTTTTTCTCTCGTTATAATGGCACTTTTTAAGCATGCAAGGAGTGCCCGTGTTCATTCAAGATTTGAGTGTGGAACAGCAACAAGTGTTTTTGTATCTGGCAAGAAAAGTCATTGAAGCCGATGGGGTGTTGCATGAATTGCAACTAGGGGCTTTAGATGTGATCAAAAAGCAATGCGAATATGGCATCTCTGAAAAGGAAGTGCCTTTAAACACTTTGGGCAAACTCTTTAACACCAACCACGCCAAACATGCCCTATTGTTAGAACTTGCCTCTGTGGCTCTAGCCGATAGCCATTGGCATGATAACGAGAGGGATACGATTTATTCCTATGCTAAAGAAATGGGGGTTTCTACCCAAAAAGTCGATCAGCTCAAGGACTGGGTGGTGAAAAATTTTATGCTTTACCAAGAGGCACTGGAGTTATTGGGTTAGGGGATTAAAATGTTTGGATTTTTACGCGCAATGCAACCAACAACAGGTTCAGAAGCGATGCCCCCAATAACACCACCAATGGATCCAAGGCAAGCAGCAGAAGTATGGCTAAAACTTTTAGAGCTGATCTACACACTCGCCAAGAAGTTTTATGAACAATTCTTAGATGCCTACCCCACCTACAGAGAAGGGGATTTTTTGGATAGCGATTCAGTTGATGGGGAACCTGCGGTGGGGAGCGTGGTGTGGTGCGATTTGGGAGACTTTGCGCATTCGGGCGTTTATATAGGGGATGGGAAAATCATGCATTTGACGGGCAAATTTAAGGGTAGCCACATTGAGCCCTGCGATGCCAAAGGATTTTCTGAGGGCAAACCTATTTTTGTTTCATGCAAAGGTAGAAAAGCCGTGGGGTATCAAAAAGCAGCCGCGTATGCCAAAAAATGCGATGGGGAAGAGAGAGACTATAACTTAGTTAAAAATAACTGCCATGGTTTTGTTGTAGAATGTTTTACGGGCAACAAACAAGATGGAGTCCGCATGAGGAAACCTAGCGATATTGGGGAGATTTTGGGCATGGACTGCTGGCGGTGGTGGGTGTGGGATAAAAAAGATGTTTTGCCTAATTCGATAGCAGCCCTTGCATTGGGGGCATTTGGGGGCAAAAGGTAGCTAACCAATTTGCTAGGCTCAAAGGTTAGGCGCATGGGTTTAAAAATCCAAATACAAGGGGCAAATACATGGATGCAAAAGTTGGGCTTGCATGAGCAAGGCTAAAAAACCCAAAACAAAGGGAGAATACCCTAAAGTCCCCAAGCCCTTAGTTGGGTTGGCTGTCGGGGGGTTTTTAGGTTCTATGGTGCCTGTGGTGGGCACTTTGGTAGGTGCTGGTGTGGGGGCTGTTGTGGGAGGGGTGATGAGCCTTAAGAATAATAAGGGCGATCAAGGCGATCAAAATCCCAGCACCGCTTGACCCATCAACATGGGGTCAATTCAGATGGCACACTCTAACTTACTTAGAGCATAAAGCCAGCAGGTCAAGCCAAGATCAAGCTTTTTTAGTGTATAATGGACCTTTTTGAACTTAGCAATAAAGGACAATTTTGCCTACTATCAACCAGTTAATCCGCAAAGAAAGGAAGAAAATCCTTAAAAAGACTAAATCACCTGCTTTGGTGGAATGCCCCCAAAGACGCGGGGTCTGCACGCGTGTATATACCACAACACCCAAAAAGCCTAACTCTGCCTTGCGTAAAGTGGCTAAGGTGCGTTTGACAAGCAAATTTGAGGTGATTAGCTACATTCCCGGGGAGGGGCATAATTTGCAAGAACACTCCATTGTGCTTGTGCGTGGTGGTCGGGTAAAGGACTTGCCCGGAGTGAAATACCACATTGTGCGTGGGGCGTTAGACACCGCTGGGGTGAATAAACGCTCTGTATCGCGTAGCAAATATGGGGCTAAGAAAGCTAAGGCAGGGGAACAAAAGGGCAAAACCAAATAAGTAACACAAAAGAGGTGCAAAGATGAGACGAAGAAGAGCTCCTATTAGGGAGGTGCTAGGCGATCCGGTTTATAACAGCAAGGTGGTTACCAAGTTTATCAACAAGATGATGTATGAGGGCAAAAGAAGCGTGGCTGAGAAAATTATCTACGCTGCCTTGCAAAAGATTGAGGAAAAAAGCGGGGAAAAAGGTATTGAAGTCTTTGAAAAGGCTTTAGAAAATGTCAAGCCCTTAGTGGAGGTGCGCTCACGGCGTGTAGGCGGGGCGACTTACCAAGTGCCCGTAGAAGTGCGTCCAGTTAGGCAACAATCCTTGTCGATTCGCTGGATTTTAGAGGCTAGCCGCAAGCGCAATGAGCGTGCTATGGTGGATAAGCTAGCCAATGAGCTATTGGATGCCGCCAGCGATAAGGGTGCGGCGTTTAGAAAAAAAGAAGAAATCCACAAAATGGCAGAGGCGAACAAAGCTTTTGCTCACTATCGTTGGTAGGGGGGCTTATGGCACGCAAGACTCCTTTAGAAAAAATCCGCAACATTGGGATTGCCGCCCACATTGATGCGGGCAAAACCACCACTTCTGAACGCATTTTGTTTTACACCGGTGTGAGCCACAAAATCGGCGAAGTGCATGACGGCGCGGCTACGATGGATTGGATGGAGCAAGAAAAAGAACGCGGGATCACGATCACCTCTGCTGCCACGACTTGTTTTTGGAAAGATCACCAAATTAATTTGATTGACACCCCCGGGCATGTGGATTTCACCATTGAAGTGGAGCGATCCATGCGGGTGCTAGATGGCGCGGTGGGCGTGTTTTGCTCTGTAGGTGGGGTGCAACCCCAGAGTGAAACCGTGTGGCGGCAAGCCAATAAATACGGCGTGCCCCGAATCGTGTTTGTCAATAAAATGGATCGCATCGGGGCAAATTTTTATAGTGTCGAAAACCAAATTAAGGAACGCTTGAAAGCTAACCCCGTACCCATCAATATTCCTATCGGGGCAGAGGACACTTTTCAGGGTGTGATCGACTTGGTGGCGATGAAAGCCATTATTTGGACTAATGAGGCGATGGGAGCCAAATACGAAGTCCAAGACATCCCTAGCGATTTGCAAGCCAAAGCCCAAGAATACCGCGACAAACTTTTAGAAGCGGTAGCCGAGCAAGATGAAGCTTTGATGGAGAAATATTTAGGCGGAGAGGCTTTGAGCGTAGAAGAGATTAAAAGGGGCATAAAGGCGGGTTGCTTGAACATGTCCTTGATTCCCATGCTCTGTGGGTCTTCTTTTAAAAATAAGGGCGTGCAAACTCTATTAGATGCGGTGATCGACTACCTACCCGCCCCTACCGAAGTAGCCGACATCAAGGGGGTTGATCCTAGAAATGAAGAAGAGATCAAGGTGCAATCTAGCGATGAGGGGGATTTTGCCGGGTTGGCTTTTAAGATCATGACCGATCCCTTTGTGGGGCAACTCACTTTTGTGCGCGCTTACCGGGGCAAGCTTGAATCGGGAAGTTATATTTATAACTCTACGAAAGACAAAAAAGAACGCGTGGGGCGGCTCTTAAAAATGCACTCTAATAAACGAGAGGACATCAAGGAAGTTTATGCCGGTGAAATTTGCGCCTTTGTGGGACTCAAGGACACGCTGACAGGGGATACCCTTTGCAATGAGAAAAGCCCGGTGGTGCTGGAACGCATGGAGTTTCCTGAGCCCGTGATTCACATTGCCGTAGAACCCAAGACCAAAGCCGACCAAGAAAAAATGGGCGTGGCTTTGGGCAAGTTGGCTGAGGAAGACCCCAGCTTTAGGGTGATGACCCAAGAGGAAACCGGGCAAACCTTAATTGGGGGCATGGGTGAATTGCACCTAGAGATCATCGTGGATCGCCTCAAGCGAGAATTTAAAGTAGAGGCAGAAGTGGGGCAACCCCAAGTGGCTTTTAGGGAAACCATTAGAAGCGCGGTACAAAAAGAGCACAAATACGCCAAACAATCCGGGGGGCGTGGGCAATATGGGCATGTCTTCATCAAGCTAGAACCCAGAGACCCGGGCACGGGTTATGAATTTGTCAATGAAATTAGCGGGGGTGTGATTCCAAAGGAGTATATCCCGGCTGTGGATAAGGGCATCCAAGAGGCGATGCAAAGTGGGGTGTTAGCCGGCTACCCGGTGGTGGATTTTAAAGTTACACTGTATGATGGGAGTTACCACGAAGTGGATTCCTCTGAGATGGCGTTTAAAATCGCCGGTTCTATGGCGTTTAAAGAAGCTTGCCGCGCAGCTAACCCCGTGCTTTTAGAACCCATGATGAAAGTAGAAGTGGAAGTGCCCGAGGAGTATATGGGCGATGTGATCGGGGATTTAAACCGCCGCAGAGGGCAGATCAACGCGATGGATGACAGATTGGGGCTTAAAATTGTGAATGCCTTTGTGCCTTTGGTGGAGATGTTTGGCTACTCCACTGATTTACGCTCGGCTACACAAGGGCGGGGGACTTACTCTATGGAGTTTGACCATTACGGCGAGGTGCCTGCCAATATCGCTAAGGAAATTGTAGAAAAGCGCAGGGGCTAAAGGGGCTTTGCCCCTAAAGCTATTCTAGCCCTTAAAAATTGATAACATAATTGACAAACGCCACGATGTCGCGCCTGAGAATGAGCGCGCTATCAATCTTGATTTTAACCATCCTCCCCATTGCATAAGTGCCTCTATCGACATAGTAAAGGTTGTTGATGGTCGGAATCCGCACGCCCACCTCAAGACCTTGATGT
This sequence comes from Helicobacter bizzozeronii, assembly GCF_900196775.1. NCBI lineage: Bacteria > Pseudomonadati > Campylobacterota > Epsilonproteobacteria > Campylobacterales > Helicobacteraceae > Helicobacter > Helicobacter bizzozeronii. The sequence goes on along the minus strand of NZ_FZLB01000032.1, from coordinate 8,458 downwards.
TTGGTGAAATTAAATCTAAACCCTAGATTGACAAGGAGTTGCACAAAAGCAGGCGAGAAAGAGGACTTGAGTCCGGGATAGAATTTGTGGTTGATGAGCACTTGTTCGTTGAAAAATGCGTTCATTGTGATACAGCCACTGGAGCCACCCCCGCGTTTGTGGATAGATGCCCAACGGCATTGTTTGTCCTTGCCCATTGACCAAGAGCTCCACCCCACCACCACGCCTGCAAAAACACCAAAAGAACGCTCATTGCTATCATAGAAGTTATAGAGCATATCCATCCCCCCACCATAGAAAAGATTAGTGCCGGGCTGATTGGTAACAACAAATTTGGGATCGGTCTGGCTGCTCTCAACAGAGTTGGCATACCCTACCTGCCCACTAAAAAAGCCATAGAAACGCAAGCCAAAGCGTTTTTTTTGGCCAAAGAATAGCTTGTAACCCATTTGGATATCCCCTCCAAAAAGATTGCCATTATAGGGGTTTTTGGTTTTGGTTATCAAAGCGGGCATTCCCGGTATTGTATATTGCATGATCGTATTTTGCTTGAAAGCACCCGAAGCATAAGAATACTGGAATCCCCCTCCCAAAAATACACCACTACTCTCTGCACCTAAAGAGAGTAAGGAGAAAAACCCTATTCCAAAAAAAACCCTTGTCTCCCGCACAAGCTGTTTAAAAACCATTCTCATTTAGGACTCCTTTTTCTATAAGCTTGTTCTAAAGTGGTTAGGGTTAACTCCCGTGTTTTCTCAAAATGATCGGGCTTGGGGGACTCTTGTTTGGGTGTGCAGGGGGTAAAAAGATTGCTGGTGGGCGTAGAGCATGGTCTTTTATCAAGCTGGTTGCGTGCTCCAAACTTGGGTAGTCCTACAAATTCATATTGGGCAACACACTAGAAGTGTGGGCAACAAACATCACCAGCTCCACGAGCCAAAAGGTAACAAAGAGCCCAAAGGCTAGCTTTTCCCATGCGGGCTTAAAGAAGATGATCGCCACCACGACCAAAGTAATCACAAATCCTAAAAATTCCATGTGCCCTCCTAAGAAAGGCTAAATAAAGGCAACAGAAGCCAAAACAGAGGCATCGCCTCTTCTGATGGCACTCCTATGGATACTGGTATAACCCCCCTTGCGTTGGGCATACTTGGGGGCAATTTGGGTAACTAGCTTGTGTGTGGCTTGCTTGTGTTGCAGGTAAGCAAAAACTTGGCGGTGGGCGTTAAAATCGCCTTTTTTAGCAACACTGACCAGTTTTTCGATGTAGGAGCGCAACTCCTTAGCCTTAAAGACACCCGTTTCAATTTTTTCATACTCAATCAAAGAGATGGCCAAGTTTTTGAGCAACGCCTTTCTGTGGGAGCTTGTCCTGCCTAATTTTCTAAACCGATTCTTGTGGCGCATTAGTTTTCCTCATTTTTCATTTTGTCAATCTTGGCTTTCAAAGAAACTTTAAAGTCGCTGGAAAGCTCAGAACCCACGGGGTATTTTAACTGCTCGAGTTTTTCAGCGATCTCATCGTAGGATTTTTTGCCCAAGTTCTTAATGCCCTTGAGCTCGTAGCTGTCCATCAAAACCAACTCGCCGACATATTTGATCCCGATTTTATCCAAACAATTAAAACAACGCGCACTCAAGTTCAGCTCTTCGACCTTCATGGTCAATTCCTTGACCTCTAGGCTGTCTTCTAAATGCCCGTGCGCGGCTTTAAAGTCTGCCATGTTCCCATTGAAAATATGCAGCTGGGCATTCATGGTTTTGATTGCCTCTTGGAAGGCGTGCTGGGGGTCAATCTGCCCATCGCTCTCAATCTCAAAGATCACTTTTTCAAAATTAGGGTTGCCATCGACTAGCATATTCTCGATGTTATAGACGACCTTTTTAATGGGGGTGAAGTAGGCATCTAGGGGGATGTAGTCGCTGGAGATATGCCCGCGGATACTCTCAGAGGGCACATAACCCATGCCCTTTTGCAAAATAATCGAAAAATCCAACTGGATGTCCTCGTTGATGGTGGCTAGGTAGGCTTGCTGATCCACCACATCCACTTCTTCATTGATCAAATCCTTGCCACTCAACTTAGCCGGACCTTTGAAGGAATAATGCACCACCACTTGGTCATTGGAGGCATTTTCTAAATGCTTGCCCACTAAGCGGATATTTTTTAAGTTGGCAATAAACAACGCCACATCTTCGGACATCCCCCGCAACGAATCAAACTCATGGGCAATATTTTCAATCTTGATCCCAATGGGCGCATACCCCACAGAGCTTTGCAAGAGCAAGCGGCGGATGGGGTGCGCTAGAGTGATGGCATACCCACTCTCAAAAGCAGAGACACAGACCTTGATATGTCTGTTGCTAATTTTTTCCACACTAATGTCCGTAGGGACATGGGGAGCGACTTTAATCACTTTCATCCAAGCACCACCCTCTTATTTAGAATAAAGCTCAACAATCAAGCGTTCTTCAATGGGAATCACCACTTCATCCCTTTCAGGGTAGCGGGCAAAAACACCCATTTTTTGATTTTGATCCACATCAATCCAAGGGACAATCCCCACTTGGTTACTCAACTCCACAGCGCGCATGATTTGGGCATTCTGCTTGCTTTTTTCCCTAATCTCCACTTTTTGCCCGCTTTTAATGAAAGCCGAAGGAATATCCATGCGTTTGCCATCTACCAGCACATGCCCGTGCGTTACCAACTGGCGCGCAAAACTCCTAGTAGTCGCAAAACCCATGCGATAAACCACATTATCCAAACGCCTTTCTAGCAAACGCACCAAATTTTCCCCCGTATTGCCCTCCATACGGTTAGCTTCAACAAAAATAGAGCGGAATTGTTTTTCAGAAATGCCATACATGGCTTTGGCTTTTTGCTTTTCTCTTAGTTGCAAGCCATAATCTGAAATCTTACCCCTTCTTTGCCCGTGTTGTCCGGGTCCATAAGCACGCTTATCCACAGCACTTTTGCCACTCAAGCGGCGCTCACCCTTTAGGGCTAAAGAAATACCAAACCGGCGTTCTAATTTTTCAACTGCACCTCGATATCTTGCCATGATCGCTCCTTACACTCTTCTTCTTTTGGGTGGGCGGCAGCCATTGTGTGGCAAGGGCGTTACATCCTTGATCCAAAGCACCTTAATGCCCTCCACACTCCCCACACTCTTAATAGCCGTCTCACGCCCACTGCCCGGACCTTGCACCTTGATCCCCACTTCTTTAAGCCCATGTTCTTTAGCCTTCACCATGGCACTTTCGACAGCTTGTTGGGCAGCATAGGGCGTGGATTTTTTAGAACCCCTAAAGCCCAAGCCCCCCGCAGTCGCCCAACAAATGACATTACCCATCTCATCGGTAACGGTGATGTTGGTATTATTAAATGAAGCTGCGATATGCACCACGCCCCGTGCAATATTCTTTTTAACAACTCTCTTTTTTGTGCCTGTTCGTTTTGCCATCTATGCTCCTTACTTGCTACCCACGGTTTTTTTCTTGCCTTTGCGGGTGCGCGCATTGTTCTTGGTGGTCTGCCCACGCACAGGTAAGCCCTTGCGGTGGCGGATACCCCGATAACTGCCTAAATCCATCAACGCCTTAATATCCATTTGCACCTTTTTACGCAAATCCCCCTCCACGACATAGTTGGCTTGAATCTCTTTGGTGATGCTAGACACTTCATCCTCGCTCAACTCATGCACCCTTTTATCCAAAGAGATTTGCACTTTGGCTAAAATATCCCGTGAGCTCTTTAAACCCACACCATAGATATAAGTTAGGGCGTATTCCACGCGTTTTTTCTTGGGTAAATCTACCCCTGCAATCCTTGCCATGTCTATCCTTGTCTTTGTTTGTGTTTGGGCGTAACGCAAATCACGCGGATCACGCCCCGCCTTTTAATGACCTTGCATTTATCGCACATTTTCTTAACAGAAGGTCTCACTTTCATCTCAATCTCCTTATGCAAAACCTCTACTTTATTTTATCATCACTTAAAAAACACTTAACTTCATTTGTAACGAAAAGTAATCCGCCCTTTATCCAAGCTATAGGGCGTGAGTTCCAAACGCACCCGATCGCCTAGAGCAATGCGGATATAATGCATGCGCATCTTACCCGAGATCCGGCACAACACAACATGCTTATTTTCCAGCTCCACTTTAAAAGTTGCGTTGGGTAGGCACTCAATCACCCGCCCATCTACCTCAATCACATCATCTTTTGCCATTTAGATCTCCGCTTCAATTAAAAACCCTCATTCTACCACATAGCCCATTTTTTTTAACTGATCTTTGTGGGAACTCCAATGCTTTTGCACCACGACCTCTAACTCCAAAAACACCTTTTTTTGCCCAAAATCCTGCATTTTGAGCCGTGCCGCCCGCCCGATTTTTTTGATCACTTGTGCATTTTTGCCAATCACCATCTTTTTTTGGCTCTCTTTAGCCACAATGATTTGTGCCTTGATTTTATCCACATGCTCGCCTTCTTGGAAACTCAAGATCAAAACATCGCTTTCATAGGGGATTTCATCGCTCAAAAATTGGAAAATCTGCTCGCGGATCATCTCTTGATAAATCTCTTTGATCTGCGTATCGCTGATTTGATCGCTATCATAATAGAAGGGACTAGAGGGCAAGAGTGGGGCTAGCTGGGCTAATAAAACCTCTAAATTTTGCAACTTAGAGGCACTCAAGGGCACGAGTGCTTTAAACTTAGAGGCAAAAGGCTGGTAGTCTTGCATTTTGGCTAGAATTTGGGCGTTTGTGGCGGTGTCGATCTTATTGAGGGCAACAATATGGGGTTGGTGGCATAATTTTAAAAACTCCAAATACCCTTGCAAATGATCATGCACGCTAGCTAAAAACACACATGCATCACAGCCTGCCAAAGCGCGCAAACTCTCTTGCACCATCACTTGGTTTAAAAGTTTGTTAGAGTGGCACAGCCCGGGGGTGTCTAAAAAAATCATTTGGCATTCTGTGTTGTCTTTGTCTGTGTAAGGGATAATGGCTTTGAGGGCTTTGCGCGTGGCGTTGGCTTTGTGTGAGATTAAAGCTATCTGGGTATTTAAGAGGGCATTTAATAGCGTGCTCTTGCCCGCATTGGGGCGACCTATGAGCGCAATAAAGCCCGCTTTAGTCATAAAATAAAACGGGTCGCATCCACATTATCGACCAAGTTTTGCAAGCGTTGGCTCACATATTCTTTGGTGATGCAGAAACGCTCCCCCTTGTGTTCAGAAGCACTAAAGCTAATGTCTTCAAGCACCTTTTCGATGGTGGTGTGCAAGCGGCGCGCGCCAATGTCCTCTGCATTTTGGTTAGCCAAGTAAGAGAGTTTGGCTAATTCCCTCAAGGCTTCAGGCTCAAAGACCAAATCCACATCTTCAACAGCCAACAAGGCTTGGTATTGCTTGATGATAGAAGTCTTGGTTTGGGTCAGAATTTTATACATGCTCTCCTCAGAGAGGCTTTCTAGCTCCGCACGCAAGGGGAAGCGCCCTTGCAACTCGGGGATCAAATCGCTAGGCTTACTCAAGTGGAACGCCCCAGCGGCGATAAATAAAATATGATCGGTGCTAATGGGTCCATGCTTGGTGTGAATCGTGCTTCCTTCAATGATGGGCAACAAGTCGCGTTGCACGCCCTCTTTACTGGGGTCTTGCCGCCCGCCCTCCTTGACACCCACCGCGATTTTATCAATCTCATCAATGAAGATCACACCCGACTGGGCTGCCCTTTTGAGTCCCTCGCGTTGCACCATCTCCATATCCAAGATCGCTTGGGAGACATCATGCCTTAATGCCTCTTTAGCCTCTTTAATTGTCATCTCTTTGGTAACTTTTTCGCCCTCTTTATTGAAAACCTTAATCAAGCTTTCTTGCACCTTGACAATTTCGGGGGGTATGTTATTGAAATCCCCCTCTAGGTGTTTTTTGTGTAACTCGATCTCTATTTTTTGCTGATCAAGCGCATTGCTACGCACCTTGTCTTTGATCTTGGCAAAGCTCAAAGCATATTCTTGTTTTTTATCCGCACTCACACCGCTAGGCAGAGCGGGCAATAATTTTTTGGCGATGCGCTCCACAATGAGCTCTTCAATTTTCTCTTTGTTTTTCTCTTTTTCCTCATTTTCCACCAAGTGGATACTGGTAGCGACCAAATCGCGTACCATCGACTCCACATCGCGCCCCACAAAGCCGACCTCTGTGTATTTGCTCGCCTCCACCTTGATAAAAGGAAACCCCTTCACTTTGGCAGCACGGCGTGCAATTTCGGTTTTGCCCACGCCCGTAGAACCGATCATTAAAATATTCTTAGGGGTGATCTCCTCTTGGATGTCCGCACTCACTTGCAAACGCCGCCAGCGGTTACGCAAAGCAATGGCGATTGTCTTTTTAGCCTCATGTTGCCCGATGATGTAGTCATCTAGGTAAGCCACAATTTCTTGGGGCGTTAAATCCATTCCATCTTTCATCAAAGTTCCAAGATTTTAATGTTTTGGTTGGTGTAAATACAAAGATTGCCCGCAATTTTGAGCGACTCTTCTACAAGAGTTTTGGGTTCTAGTTTGGCGAATTGATCCAGTGCGCGCGCCGCACTCAAAGCGTAATTGCCCCCACTCCCAATGGCAGCGATTTTACCATCTTCGGGCTCGACCACATCTCCCGTCCCGCTCAAAATAAAGATCGATTGTTTGTTTAAAACAATCATCATCGCCTCGAGCCGGCGTAAAAACTTATCCTTACGCCACTCCTTGCTAAAATCCACGACACTTTTAAACAAATCCCCCTTTTTGCCCTCCAAAATGCGCTCAAACATATCAAACAAACTAAAGGCATCGGCGGTGCTGCCCGCAAACCCGCTTAAAATCTGGTTGTGGTGTAGGGTGCGGATTTTTGTGGCGTTGCCCTTGAGCACGCAATTATTAAAGCTCACCTGCCCATCTCCGCCGATAATGGCATAATCCTTGCCCTCAAAATGCGTTTTATAGCCTAAAATGGTGGTGGCGTGGAACATCGCTACTCAGCCACGACATCTACTTTGAGCACGCCATGCACGCCCAGCCCGAGTTTCACCTCAATTTCATAAATCCCCGTGCTTTTAATGGGGGTTTTAAGCTCCAAGGTCTTTTTGTCTAACTCAATGGGGTGGCTGGCATGCAAGGCTTCGATCACTTCCTCTTTGGTGATGGAACCAAAGAGTGCGCCATTTGCCCCGACTTTTTTAACGATCCTAAGCGTGATATTCTCTAGGGTTTTGGCTAGCTCTTGCTTGTGGGCTAGGTCTTGTGCCTCTTGTTCGGCACGCTTTTTAGCACTGGCTTTGTATTTGTTGATCACCTCGTTAGTGGCTAGCTGGGCTAGGGATTTGGCGATTAAAAAGTTATTGCCATACCCATCCTTGACATCAACCACATCGCCTGCCTTGCCTAGATTCTTCACATCTTGTAATAACAACACTTTCATTGCGATCCTTTTTTGCAGATTTGCCATTATAGGGCGTTTAGTTTAAAGTGTCTTTAAGTGCTCTAGCGCAAACTCGGGTCTAGGGGTGCGAACAAATGCCCGTAATTGGGGTTATCCCGCAAGAGTTTATTTTTAAAGACGCTGTAATTATTGCATCCTGATTGCAAGCCATAACTGCACACATACGAAAAGAGATCAAGAGCCCGTTTGTCGCTTTGGGGCACCCCCAAACCCTTTTGGTACAACACGCCCAAATTATTGCAACTAGACAAATTCCCCCCATCGCATGCCAACTGGAAATATTTTGAGGCATAGAAGTTATTCACCGGCACCCCATTAGCCCCCTTGGCATAAATCCAGCCTAAATTGGCACAGCCCTGAATGTCCCCCGCATTGCAAGCTAGGTAATTGAGATCGACCGTGCTTAGTTGCGCCTTATCAATGCCATAGATATTTTTAACATTGCTCATCAAGCCCAAATTATAACAACCCAAATCGCTCCCATTATCGCACGCATATTTGTAATACTCTAGGGCTTTGTAATAATTCTTGGGCACACCCACCCCATTAGCATACATCCACGCTAGATTATTGCACGCCAACACATCGCCCCCAGAGCACCCCACCGCATAGAGTTGGGCGGCTTTTTCCTTGTCATCAGGGGTTGGGTTTTGTTTGTAGTCATAGGTTTGGGCTAAGTTGGCGCACGCACTCGCATCGCCCCCGCTACAGCCCATTTCATAATAACGCGTGGCTTTTTCTGGGTCGCTTTGAATCCCCACGCCATTATCATACATCGTGCCCACCGCAAAACAGCCCGCTGGGTTACCCTGATCGCAAGATTTGGCAAAGAGTTTAAAGGCACTGCGGTAATCGCCGACCTTAATTGCGCTAATACCCGCACTCAAAGCATCTTGCGCCACCGCTGGGGGGGTTAGGTGATCATTCATCGGGGGCTGGGCTTTGGGGGCTGTAAGAGGG
>NZ_FZLB01000027.1:0-17179 GCF_900196775.1 Helicobacter bizzozeronii | reverse complement strand
GGGTAAAATAGGGGGGCAACTATGCCCAGCCCTGCACAATAATAATGCGTGATGAAGCGCAATAGCAGCATTTGGTGGGGATTAAAGTAGGTGTTGGTGGGGGTGGCTAGTTTGCATGTAAACTCGGGCCTAGCACACTCTTTTAGCACCACGCCCAAAACTTGGCGATTTTGTAGGGGGATTTTGACCAGAGTGCCTATCTCTAGGCTTGCTTGGCTCTCATAGGTTAGAGGTTTGGTTTTGGCAAAGGGGGCGATGGTGTAAAAGGGCATGGTAGCCTTGGGGTAAGCTTACCCCTTTTTAACCTCTTGCATCACCCGATCAAAAGCCTCTTTGGTGCCCGAGCGCACGGGGCTTAGGAGACTAAAAACAATGATGGCTAAAGAGCTAGCCAAAAATCCGGGCACGATCTCATAAATATCCAAAAAGCCCTTGCCAAATTTATCATATAAGATCACCATGCCCGCCCCAAAGACCATACCCATAATCGCCCCGAGGCGTGTCATGCGCGCCCAAAAGAGCGAAAAGAGGATCACGGTGCCAAAACTGGCTCCAAAGCCTGCCCACGCATAGGACACGATTTTAAGCACGCTGGCGTTGCGATCTTGGGAGATAAAAAAGGCAATGCACGCCACAGCCAACACAGAGGCACGGCTAACAACCATGACGGTTTTAACCGGGGCTTGCTTGTTAAAGACTTTGGCGTAAAAATCCTCCGCAATGGTTGAGGAGCTCACTAAGAGCTGGGAGCTAGCCGTGCTCATCACAGCTGCTAAGATCGCGCTTAAGAGAATCCCGCTCATCCAAGGGTTAAACAGAGTCGCGCTCATTTCAATGAAAATTTTTTCGGGATCGGCTAAGTTGAGATGGAATTTAGCCACATACGCCACGCCCAAGAGCCCAATCAAGCAAGACCCCGCTAGGCTAATCCCCATCCAGCCAATTCCAATGGCGGTTGCTTGGGGAATCTCCTTGATGGAGCGAATGGACATGAAACGCACCAAAATATGGGGTTGTCCAAAATAGCCCAAGCCCCAAGCCAAACTAGAGATCACCGCCACAAGGGAAGTCCCCTGTAAAAAAGCAAGGTTTTCAGGCTTGATTTTGGCAATCTCTGCAAAACCCGCCTCAAATCCACCCAAGTGGTAGAGCATCATGCAGGGCACCACAATGAGCGCACCCATCATGAGCAAGCCTTGGATTAAGTCCGTCCAGCACACCGCCTTATAGCCCCCTAAAAAGGTGTAGGTAACAATGATCAAAGTGCCCACAATAAGGGCATGGGTGTATTTGACCCCAAAGGTGGCTTCAAAGAGTTTTGCCCCACTCACTAGCCCAGAGGAAACATAAAAAGTAAAGAAGATCAAGATCACAATGGCAGAGATAAAGCGCAAAATGTGCTTATCATCGCTAAAGCGGGTTTCAAAGTAATCAGGGATCGTAATAGAATTGGCGATCACGCTGGTATAGACTCGTAGGCGTTTAGCCACTAAAGACCAGTTAATAAACGCCCCGATGGTTAGCCCAATGGCGATATGGCTATTGACTAACCCGCCCACATACAACGCCCCGGGCAAGCCCATGAGTAACCACCCGCTCATATCGCTCGCCCCCGCACTCAAGGCACTAATAACCGGACCCATAGAGCGATCGCCCAAGAAATAATCCTCAGTGGTTTCGTTCTTGCGGTAAAAATAAAACCCAATGTAGAGCATCAACACCGAATAGAGCACAAAGACGATCAAAATCTGGTAGCTAATGTGCATGCGTGCCCTTTGCTTGTAGCCCACGCGCACCCAAATTCCCATAGCGGTGGTAAGAAATGCTGATCGATTTTTCTAGGTGGTAATTGAGTAGCTCAAAACGCCCGCATGTTAGAGGTTTGGCATTAGCCACCACGATTCCTAGCTCTGCACTGGCTTGGTAGAGTGCGTCTAAATTTTTGCCAAAGTAACGCACACGCCCAAAATCGCCTAATTTGGCACAAAATTCCTCCAAACTCTCATAATAAATGGTGGGGTTGAAGTGGTGCTTGATATACTCCAAGCATTCTAAGAGCGTGGCAAAGTGCAAATTATCCACATCGCTAGATAGGCTGATGGTAAGGGGGATTTGGCTCACAGCAGCCCCCATCAAAACGCTAAAGAGTTCTAACAAGCCATCTTCAGGGCGAACGCGGTAGCCAATGCTAGAAACTTTGGTGTAAGAAAACCAATTCTCCTCACCGCGGATATGCACAAAATCCCTTTTTTGGTTAAACTCGTGTTGCTCGTAGTGGGCATAACTCTTAGCCATCTGCACGATTTGGTGGTATTCGTTTTGGTGGTGCTGGTTAAAAGACTCTAGGGCTTGGATAAAGGGGGTTGCGCTCACATCGCTAATGGGGGTGGCATTAGGCAATTCCTCAATCTCTACAAACTGGGTAACATAGTTATAAACCCCCACCTTGCGCCCTAGCCCCACAGCGGATTTTTTAACCCCCCCAAAGGGTTGGCGTAAGACAATCGCCCCCGTGGTGGGTTTGTTGATATAGACATTCCCCACCTCGATATGCCCGGTATAATATTCCCATTCGCGTTCATCTAGGGATTCTAAAGCCCCGGTCAAGCCATATCCGGTTGCATTAGCGATCTCTATGGCTTCTTTTAAGTCTTTGGCTTTCATCACAGACAAGTAGGGCACAAACAACTCGGTCATGTGGGTGTAATCGCCTTTTTGCGTGCCGTATTTGATACAGGGTTTCATCAAATACGGATTATCATTAACAAATTCGGGTTGCAACACCCACTCCTCATGTTCTTCAATATTATTTAACGCCTTTTGCACCTTAGTATCCGGGACATCCGCCAGCGCGCCAATTTTATGCTTGAGCTCTAAAGGGTCGCCCACACTCATGGACTTGGTCGCATCCACCAGGGCGCGTTTGAAATCCGGGTCGTTATAAATCTCCTCCTCTAAAATCAAGAGCGAAGTAGCCGAACATTTTTGTCCGGAGTTGCTGAATGCCGAATGGATAATATTTTTCACCGCTTGATCGCGATCCGCCATTTTGGTAACAATGGTGGCGTTCTTGCCCCCCGTCTCTGCGCTCAAGTGCAAGGTGGGGTTGGCTTGGAGCATGCGATAAGCCGTATCCTCTGAGCCGGTGAGCACGGCAAAGCTAATGGCGGGGTCTTTTAAAAGGTGCTTGCTGATGTCCTCGCCCCTAGCGGGCAAATAGATCAGCGTGTCTCTGGGCACGCCCGCATCCCAAAAGCATTCACACAAGCGATAACCCACCACCGCACTTAAGCTAGAGGGCTTGTAGATCACCACATTACCCCCAGCCAGTGGGGCAGCAATCGTGCCTACAGAGATTCCGATGGGGAAGTTCCACGGGGCAACCACCACGCCAATCCCCTTAGGCTTAAAGCGGATATGGGGGTGCTCCTCTAGGAGTTTTTGCAAGCTATGGGGGTAAAACTCTAAAAAGTCGATCGCCTCGCTCACCTCCGCATCGCTCTCAATGAGGGTTTTACCCACTTCTAAAGCGCATAGACCGATCAAATCCCCCCGCCTGTCCCTAAAATTTTGTGCCACTTGGGCTAGGATCGCATGGATTTCATCTAAAGATTTATGCCCAAAGGTACTAGATTTAGCGGATTCTAGGGCCTCATGGATGAGGTTTTCATTAGCTAGGCTAATAGTGGCGATCTTTTTGTGTGCGATCTTGTCTAGGACATCGATCATTTTGAGGCTTTTGGGGTTGTATTCTCTGCCAATGACGGGGGCAAGCTCGACAATGGGGGCGTTTTTAGCCTTTTCCACGACTTTTTTAGCCCACTCTCGGTTAGCTTTCAAAATAAAATCCGTGTCGCTCTCGTTTTTAAAGGGGTTGTTAGGGTAGGTGGAATGGGCACTTTGGTGGATATTGCGATCTTGCTTGCGGTGCGTGGTGCTATCCAAAGTGTTGATGCCTGCCAAGCTTTTTAAAAACCGCTCCTCTTGATCTTTCCATGCTGGCGATCCCACTTGGAGATTAAAAAAGGCTTTCATGAAGTTATCGGCTGCGGTGTTTTCATCTAAACGGCGCACAAGGTAGGCGATGGCATTATTAAAATGCTTTTCATCACACACGGGGGCGTATAAAATGAGCTTGTGCATCTCTTTAAGCTCTAGGCTAGCCTGCAAGCTCATCCCCTCCAACATCTCAAAGCTAAAATGCTCTAGGGCTATTGGGTCGTTTAAAGTGTGGATACGGGTATAGGCATAGGCGATCTCAAAGAGGTTATGCGAGGCGATCCCAATTTGGATGTATTTGTAATTGTCATTTTCCAGCACAAAATCCAACATTTTATTGTAGTTGGAATCGGTGTCTTGTTTGCGCGTGAAAGTGGGGAGCTCCCAGCCCTTGATCGAGGCGATGGTTTCCTCACTCTCCATATTCGCCCCCTTGACAAAGCGGATCTTAATGGGGGGGAGATTGTTAAGCACCCTTTCTTTAGAAAAGGCATGCAATTTTTGCAAATAGGCATAGGAGTCGGGGATATAGGCTTGCAACACGATCCCCGCACTGATGGGGAATTTGGTGATGGACTCCATAAAGGACTCCACAGTGAGCTCTAAGTCCCTAAATTCCTCCATGTCTAGGTTAATGAACTTGTCAATCCCATGCTCTTTTTTTTGCTCTAGGGCTAGGGCATAGAGGGTGTCTAGGCGTTTAACCACCTCCTCTTTAGAACTCTCAAAGTCAATGATATTGATTTGGGAAAAAATCGTGGTGATCTTGATAGAAATATACTTGATGTAGCTGGACTTGATCGCCTCTTGGTATTTGTGCATGCGATACGCCGCCTCGGACTCGCCTAGCACCTCCTCGCCAATCAAATTGATATTGAGCGTGATATGCTCGGCTTCGCGTTTTTCAATCATATTTTTAAGGCTGTCGCTACTCTCATCTAAAACCAAGCCCTTTGTGTCGTGGCGAATCCGGTTGACAAAAAAGGGCACACTCATGGAGGGGGCAAGCTTACCCACGCTCAAAAAGCCCGCTAGCAACAACTTTTCAAAGCTGGTGAAAAAATCCGCAATGCCGTATTTCTTAAGCGTGTATTCGATGAAATCAAAGCGTGCGTGGTTGCTATTAGCTCTAAAGCTACGATCCAAGAGTTCAATGAGCATGACTTTATGGGAGGGGTTGTTCAAGAGCTTTTGCATTTTGGCATGGAAGGATCGCTCTTCACTACTCAAATGCTGCACGATCTTGGTTTGTAGGGTTCTAGCAAGGGCAAGGCTAGATTGGATGATTTCACTAGAGGGTTGTTGCATGTGGGCTCCATTAATAAGAATTGTGGCTAATTGCGGACAAGTAACCTAATGTGTAAAGTATAAAATACTTGGGTTAATGATCCTTGCCTACTAGGTTCGCAAAAAGCCGTGCTAAATGAGATGTTAAGATTGGAAACAAAAGCGGTGGTACGCTTGACAGGACTTGAACCTGTGGCCTACGGCTTAGAAGGCCGTTGCTCTATCCAGCTGAGCTACAAGCGCATGGGGTGGTACGCTTGAAGGGAGTCGAACCCCTAACCCCCAGATCCGAAGTCTGGTGCTCTATCCAATTGAGCTACAAGCGCCTAAAAGAAATTTTGCAAGAAAAAAGGGAGTTTTGGATAATGGGGTGGGTGATGGGGCTTGAACCCACGACCCCCAGGACCACAATCTGGTGCTCTAACCAACTGAGCTACACCCACCATTTTAAAGAAGACTGGTCGGGGCGAAAGGATTTGAACCTTCGACCCCTTGGTCCCAAACCAAGTGCGCTACCAGGCTGCGCTACGCCCCGCTATTCTCACAAACAAACGCCCATTTTAGCTTAAATTTGCTGTGTTGTCAAGGAATGGGATTTGGTTAAGAATAACAAGAACAACTCAAAAATCACTCTTAAAGTCTTGACAAAATAAGATTTTTCAAGTAGAATGCCCGCCGTGTTTGTATCAAACTCCTTAGAAACAACGCAATCTAGTTTTTGTTAGTTCAGTTTTCTTGGCTGTTGGAGAAAATTGGATTTTTGCTGTTTTGTTGCTGTTTGGCTACTCTGCTCATAGAATTTGAAAACCCCTTAAATTTTATGGTTTGCTCGTTTCAAATACGGGCTCTACCCTTTTAGCTAGGTCTTTTTGGTGAATACCTAAAACCTAGCGATTATACCGCTGAAATATTAATGGCTATTAACAAGTCAAGACACTCAAGTCAAGACACTCAAATAAAATGGAAATTCTCACTCTTGTATGTTAGAATGGCTCACCAATTCATTTTAAGGATTAACGATGGCACTCCCCCTACTTGTTTTAGGTCTCCCCGCTGCTTTTAATCTTGCCGAATCGTTTGTGGATAATGTGATTCGCGACAAGGTAACCCCCAAGCTGGGGAGCATTCTTTATTGCCGTCTTTATGGTCCCACCACCCATACCGGTATTTATGTGGGTGAAAACCAGATTGTGGAATTGCTTGGAACAGGCAAGGTCAAACTTTCCACACCCAAAGAGTTTATCAGCGGCACACAAGCGATGAGTATTTATGTGTCTTGCAAAGGCACACAGGCGGTCGGGTTTGCTAAGGCTGCCCAAAGAGCGCGTGCGATGGTGGGGAAAACTTTGGACTATCCCAGTGGGGGTATCCCCACAGAAAAACATGAACGCAACTGCCATTGTTTTGTTTATGAATGCTTGAGCGGGGAGCATGATAGCGATAGATGGACGCTTTTAGACATTGAAGCAAAGTTTAGAGGGGAATTTTTTGATAATTGGCGGGTATGGGATTTAGATAGCAAAGATCTATTTTAGACTCAGCTCCCCACAAACAATTTTAACACCCCCCTAGTCCAAGCGAGGGCTTTTTCATTATTAATGCAATTCTTATAATTGTTTTTATATAATCCACATCTGTAATTTTTTTTTCAAAAGGTTTTTAATGAAAAAGGTCATGGTCGCTCTTTGGGGGGGGTGTTTGTCTATACATAATTTACAGGCTATTGAAACCAAGCACTTACAAAGGGTGGAAACCACAGGGGCAACTCTGAATGAGGAAGCCCCCAAAAGTTGGCGTAGCCCGGAGGTGAAAAACTATTTGGGTAGCCAAACTATCATTTCACACAAGCAACTCACCCAGCAGGCTAACCAAAGCATTGAAGAAGCCTTGCAAAATGTGCCCGGGGTGCATATCCGCAACGCCACAGGTGTAGGGGCGGTGCCTACTTTTTCCATACGCGGATTTGGGGGCGGGGGCTCGGGGCATAGCAATACGGGACTAATTTTAGTCAATGGAATCCCCGTCTATGTCGCGCCCTATGTGGATATTGGCATGCCTATTTTCCCGGTTACCTTCCAATCAGTCGATCGTATCAGTGTCATCAAGGGTGGGGAGAGTGTGCAGTATGGACCTAATGCTTTTGGAGGGGTGATTAATATCATCACTAAGTCCATCCCCCATAAATGGGAAAACCAAGCAGCCGAGAGAATGACTTTTTGGGCTAAGGCGCACAATGCGGGATTTGCTAGCCCTCCCTCTAACACCGGTGCCTCTAACACCGGCGATTCCTCTTTTCTTAAATCCCTAAGCAATAACTTACTTTACAACACCTATGTTAGAAGTGGGGGGATGATCAACGAGCACTTTGGGGTGCAAGCCCAAGCTAACTGGGTGATGGGGCAAGGCTTTAGGGACAACAGCCCCACCAATATCCAAAACTACCTTTTAGATGGGCTCTACCAAATCAATGAAAACCACAAAATCAGCATCTATTACCAATACTATAAATTTTTCTTAACCGATCCGGGCTCTTTGGGTGCGCAGGCTTACGATCAAAACCGCTTCCAAAACAACCGCCCCAACAACGCCAAAAGTGGCAAAGCGATGCGTTGGGGAGGAGTGTATCAGACCTTTTTTGGCGATACAGACAAGCTAGGCGGGGATTTCACGCTCACCTACTATGGGCATGACATCAGTCGGGATTTCCAATTTGACTCAAACTTCCTCAATGTCAATACAGACCCTAACGTGGGACCAGTTTATACCAATCAAAACTACAAGGGGTATAATATTGGCGATCACCCCCGCAATTACCTCATCAACGCCATTGAGCCCAATGTCAATATCACCTTAAACACCAAACACATGCGGCACACCTTTAAAATTGGCATGCGTTACATGGCTAGCGATATGCGGTTTCGATTCTTGCAAAATAAGTGTCTGTCTGTGAATAATGGCACTTGCCAGATGTCTGGATTCTTATATGACAAAAAAGCAAGCCAAAATTTGGAGATGTTTAACAATTATATCGTGGGTTATGCCAGCTATAAAATGGAGTTTTTTAATGGCAAACTTACCCTCATTCCGGGCTTCCGTTACACTTTCCTAGACTATAAAAAAGTGTTGCCCGAAAATGTCAATCCTAATACGGGCAACTTTACTGAAACTAAGGTTGTCAAAAAAACCGATAACCAGTATAGCCCGGCTTTCAATTTGGGTTACAAGCCCTTAGAAGATTGGGTAATGTATTTTAACTACCGCCGCAGCTTCATCCCCCCCCAAGCCAAGTCTGTTAGTATTTTTTCCACCAATTACAACCAAATCTTCAATGAGTTTGAGGTGGGCTCGCGTTATTCCTACAAAGACCTCCTAAGTTTCAATGCCAACTACTTTGTCATTTTGGCACACCACTATTATAGTGGCGGGTATGGGAGCAATGCCTTAGATATTGATGCTAAGAGTCAAGGCGTGGAATTAGAGCTTTACTACGCCCCTATCAGGGGTTTGCAATTCCATGTGGCTTATACCTACATTGATGCGCGCATCACCAATAACGCCAAAGACAATCCTAGCTACTTTGAAGGCATTATCAATCAGTCCTTTAATCTCAAAGGTAAAAGATTGCCCTATGTGAGCCCCAATCAGTTCATCTTTGACATGAGTTATACCTACAAGAAAACCACTTTCGGGCTTTCTAGCTATTTTTATAGCCGTGCCTATTCCTCTATTCTCAACCAAGCCAAGCCCCAAACCGCCTGCTTTAACTTTGGTTATAGCATTGATGGAGCGACCTTTGGCTGTAATAGTGTGGGGCTCTTGCCTTGGTATTGGGTGTGGAATGTGCAACTCAGCCAAACATTTTGGCAAGGCGGGCGGCACAAGGTTACGGGCAGTCTGCAGGTCAATAATATCTTTGACATGAAATACTACTTTAGGGGCATTGGCACTAGCCCCACAGGCAGAGAGCCCGGACCGGGTCGCTCGGTTACAGCCTATTTAAGCTATGAGTTTTGAAAACAACGCCAACGCCAAAAATAGGCATCTGATCAGAACTTCTTGCGTTGCACATCCTCAACAATTTGGGCTGAGATGTCATCAATCCCCTTAGAAACCTCTTGGGAATCTTTGGCAATGGCTAGGGAGCTAGCCGTATCTTTTTTAAACTCTTCTAGGACCGCATTAATATTTTGCACGCCACTAGATTGTTCTTGAATGCGCGCAGAAGTGTCTGCAATGCTTTGTACCAGCACATTAATATTGCTTTCTACCTCGCTCAAAGATTTTTGTGTGCGTTCGGCCAGTTTTCTGACCTCATCAGCCACCACCGCAAAGCCCCGCCCATGTTCGCCCGCCCGGGCAGCTTCAATGGCAGCATTTAAAGCCAGTAAATTAGTTTGTTCGGCAATGTCGCGGATGATTTCCACGATGTTTTTAATATCTTGACCTTGTTGGATCATCTGCGTGCTTTGTTGGGCTATTTGCGTGATTCCCCCCGTGATCTCCCCAATACTCAAAATGGTTTTATCCAAACTGCTATTTTGGCGCACGGCAATTTCATTGAGCCGATCCACACAAGAGTTAAGCGCATTGACCTTGTCATCTAGCTCTTTGGCAAAACCAGCCGAAGTGCTGAGCATGCGTCTGGTTTCTGAGCCCAGCGCATCTACTGCCTTTTCCATCTGCGCACTTGCTTGGGGAATCCCCTTTCTAAAATCAAATTGGGCGTAACGCTCAAAGGCATCATGGAGGGTTTGCATGTGCAAGCCAATACTCTTTTGCATGTAGAGAATGATGTTATTAAGATTGGTTTTGAGCGCGGCTAGGGAGGGGTTATGGGGCTCTGCACTAATGGTTTGGCTAAAGTCCCCACTCTCCACCTTTGAGGCCACTTGGATACTATTTTCCACCGCTTGGCTATCTTGCATGATATTTTTTTGGATTTCCTGAATGTTTTGGTTGATGCTATCTTGCATCTGCCCCAACTCGTCCAAATTCCTAGCGGGCACGAGTTGGATATTCTCCGCTGAAACCTCATGGCGCAGGATTTTAAAGAAGTTATGCAAATTATCTGAAACAAACCCGATGCGTTTGATCATAAGGGTATAAATGAGCGCGTAGATAACCCCAATCACCACCAATAACCCAATCACATTGGTGATTGCCAAAGTGGCGCGGATTGCATCCACATCTCTAAAAATCCGCTTTTCACTGCGCACCCCAGCCACCCCCCAAAACCAAGGCGTGTCGCCCACACTCCCGCTGATCACCCTAAAAGGGTAGATGGCGGCATAGGAGGTCAAGCCACTCACAGCAGAACGCACCTTCAGCACATCGGGCTTGCCACTTGCAATAACGGGGATTCCCTCCTCAGAAAAAGTCTTGTGGAACTTTTCCCAAGGGGTGTTGCGCACGCTGGGATTTTTTTCCACATAGAGCAAGGTGCCATCTTGGGCAATCAGGTTAAATTTGGTCTCCCCAACGCCATAAGATTTGAGCACAAGCCCAAAGCGATCGATATTGACAAACAAGATCACCGCCCCCCTAAAAGCCCCATGGGCATCCTTGATGGGGTAGGCCACATCGATGCCATAAATCTCGCTTTTATCCTGCATGGTGCGCACATAGGGCTTGCCTAACACCATTTTATTCTCCCTTTTGCTCTGCAAATAAAGCGGGTTTTCATAAAAATGCGGGGCGTTTAGCTCCACAATCTCGCCACTCCCGCTCAGACTATTCACATCGCCCATTCTGACCTGTTCGAGACTAAAAGCCCCATTGGGGTCATGTTCTAGCCCTATGGAGAGCGCATTGATCGCACGGGAGCGGTAAAGATAATCCTTTAAAAGTTGTTTTTTAAAAGGAGCTTCTTGGATTGTGTTAGCCAAAACCACATGTAAGGAAGCCAAACGCACAAAAACACGAGTGATACTATCTTGCACACCCTGCCCCGCATTGCGCACCTGAGCTTGGAGGCGGTTGATCGCCTCTGCTTTCAAAATACTTTCTACATGACTTATCACAAAATAAAAGATCGCCAACATCAAAGCCACCAAAACAACCGCAATACTCGCCACTATCTTAGCTCTTAGCGAGGCGTGCTTAAAGCGTGCAAACATAAAAAGCCTTTCATCGTAGATTTTATCCATGATAGCAAAAAATACGGTAGTCTTAGTGGCAAAGTCCGTTAGGGGCTTAGAATCTCTTGCACAAAGCGCACGATGGCAGAAAAATCCTTTTCAAAGAGTGCATAGACATCGAGCACCACGCAATCAGAGCGCACCACTCCAGCCACGCCCCTTTTATACAAGGCGTGATAAAGGGCTTTGCAATCCATATGAGCTTGTAGTTGCACCCCAAAACTCTCTACGCCCTCCATCTGCACGCCCCCGCCTATATGCGCCTGCGTGGGGATCACAAAGGCTTTTAGTCCGGCTATCTGGCTTAAAGCGCGGTGGAGTTTGAGGGCTTTATTAAGCAGTGCGTCTTTATCTTGCTCTAAAAAAGTTTGTAAGGGGGTTTTTTGCCCTTGCAAATAGCCTTGTAGGCTCTTGGTGAGTAAAAAAAGCGTGATCTTATCCACCCTAAAGGCGCGGTAAAGCGGGTGTGTGCGTAAGGGCTCTATATATTCTTTTCTGCCTAGCACAATCCCAGCCTGCACGCTCCCCAAAAGTTTATCGGCACTAAAACTTAAAAGATGTGTGCTTTTAAGGGCTTTTTGCGTGTGCTCCACGCTCTGCACGCTCCCTAAATCTTCATAAAAAATGAAGCCCCTTTCTTGGGCTAGATTAAAAAGAGATTTGGAGGGCACGCTAGCCACAAACCCGCTCATGGAAAAATTACTCCAATGCACGCTAGCAAGTAGTGCGCTGGCATCGCTGCAAGCATTCTTATAATCGCGCAAATAGGTTTTATTGGTGCTACCCACTAACTTAAGGTGGGTTACACTCTCCAAGAGTTCATGCGCTCTAAAACCCCCCCCAATTTCGACCAACTGCCCATAAGAGAGCAGAGTTTGTTTGCGTTTGGATTTGGGGGCAAATACGCTTGCCACTAACACCAATGCGCTGGCGTTGTTATTGAGAATCAACGCATCGGGGGCGTTAAAGAGTGCCTTTAAAAGATTTTGTGCCTGAAAAGCGCGCTCAAAACGCATGGCACTCTCTAGATCCACTTCTAAATCCACATAGCCGCTCAAAATCTCTAATTCTTTTAAGGCTTGGCGATCGAGGGGGGCACGCCCTAAATTGGTCGAGAGCAATACCCCCGTTGCGTTATAGACCTTTTTCAAAGGGGGAGCTAGCAAGGCTAAATAGCGTGCTTGGAGCGCATCACACCACTGGGCTAAGTTTTCATAGCCGCATGGATTTTGCCGACACTCCTCTAATAATGCATTAGCCAAAGCCTTTAAGATTGCGCGATCGTAGCCCACAAAACAAGGGGCGTTTAACAATGTGTGCATGGCGGGGGGGTGTTTGGGTGCTTCCATAGGGTGATTCTAGCACATAAAGGGGTTTTTTTTGTTATACTGCCACTTTTAAAGGGATGGCATGCAAACTTATGGCTTAGAGTATTGGGGCAGAGAGGATTTTGTGATTGAGGGGGGGCTAGTCAAGCTCAATGTGGGGAGCAAGCCTAGCTTGATGGAGATTGTGATGGAGTTACGCGAACAGGGCTTTAAGGGTCCCCTACTCTTGCGTTTCCCCCATTTGATTGAAAAACAAGTTAAAGAACTTTTCAACATGTTTTCTAATGCCATTAGCCAATACCACTACAGCGGGGCGTTTAAGGCGGTCTTCCCCTTGAAGGTCAATCACATGCCCCATTTTGTCCTGCCCTTAGTGGAGATTTCTAAGGCGTTTAAGGGGCATTATGGCTTGGAAGCCGGGAGCAAAGCTGAATTGATTTTAGCGATGAGTTATATCCAAGAGGGCGCACCCATCACGGTCAATGGGTTTAAAGATAAGGAGATGATTGAGCTAGGTTTTATTGCCTCTAGCATGGGGGCAGATATTACGCTCACCATAGAGGGACTAAGCGAGCTTAAGAGTATCTTAGAAGTGGCATTAGAGAATAACACCACAGGGGAGAATGCCAAACTCTGCCCTAAAATCGGGATTCGCGTGCGTTTGCACAGCTCGGGGGTGGGGATTTGGGCTAAGAGCACGGGGATTCATGCCAAGTTTGGGCTAGCCAGCACGGAATTATTAGAGGCGATGCGTTTGTTAGAAGAACACGCCCTTTTAGGGCAACTTTCCATGATTCATTTTCATATCGGTAGCCAAATTAGCGACATCACGCCGCTTAAAAAGGCGCTCAAAGAGGCGGGGAATATTTATGCCGAGTTGCGTAAAATGGGGGCGTTTAATCTTAAGAGTGTGAATATTGGCGGGGGGCTAGCCATTGAGTATTCCCAGCACAAGCACCAATGCGAGCGCAATTACACCCTAGAGGAGTTTGCCGGCGATGTGGTCTTTTTACTCAAAGAGATTGTGAAAAATAAAAAGGAGCTAGAGCCTAATATTTTCATCGAATCGGGGCGTTTTATCAGCGCTAGCCATGCGGTGCTGGTCGCACCGGTGCTCGAATTATTCTCTCAAGATTATGATGAAAGCATTTTGCGCCTCAAAGAGACCAACCCGCCCCTAGTGGCTGAAATGGAGGATCTCTACCACAATATCAATGCCAAAAACGCCATTGAATATTTGCATGACAGCTTGGATCACATGGAGTCCCTCTTTACCCTCTTTGATTTGGGCTATATTGATTTGCAAGATCGCAGTAATGCGGAGGTCTTGGGGCATTTGATCATCAAAAAAGCCATTGGGTTTTTTAGGCACAAAGATCACAGCGATATTATCCGCATCCAAGAGCAAGTCCAAGAACGCTATTTATTAAATTGTTCCTTTTTCCAAAGTCTGCCCGATTATTGGGGCTTGAGGCAGAACTTCCCCGTCATGCCCTTGCATAAATTAGACCAAGAGCCCACCCGCAGTGCGAGTCTATGGGATATTACTTGTGATAGCGATGGGGAGATTAGCTTTAATAAAAATAAGCCCTTGTTTTTGCATGAGGTCGATGTGCGCCAAGAGGAGTATTTTTTGGGGTTTTTCTTGGTGGGGGCGTATCAAGAGGTTTTGGGCATGCACCACAATCTTTTCACCCACCCCACTGAGTGTTGCGTGCATGTGCATGCTGCAGGCGCGCCTGAGCCTTTTTCACTCAGCCACATTTTAGAAGCCCAAACGATTTTAGATGCCCTAGAGGATTTGGAGTATGACACCAAAGAGATGGAGCGTATTTTAAAACAAAAAATCGAGGAGAGCACGCTTTTAGATAGCGAGGAAAAAAAGGAGGTTTTGGGGCGTTTGTATGTGATGTTGAGTGAAAATGGGTATTTACGCACTCTAGCCTTGCAAGAAATATAAATTACAAAAAGAGGTCTGTATGTCTAAACCCAGTCTGTTTCTCAAATCCCAAAATATGTTTTTTGGGGAGCATTTTGGGGGCATGTTTGTGCCCGAAAATCTCAAAGCTGCCTTGCTGGAGTTGGCTAAGGCTTATGAAAATATCTTACCCACACCCCCATTCCAAAACACCTTTAAAGACTTATGCACGCATTTTATTGGTCGCCCTACACCCTTGATTTTTGCTCAAAACACTTCGGCAATCTTGGGTAATGAAATTTATTTAAAATTTGAGGGGCTGGCTAATACCGGGGCGCATAAAATCAACAATGCCCTAGGGCAGGTTTTACTAGCTAAGATGATGGGCAAAACCAAAGTAATAGCCGAAACTGGGGCAGGTCAACATGGTTTAGCCACCGCAAGCGCATGCGCTAAATTGGGCTTAGAGTGCCATATTTATATGGGGGCTAAAGATGTCAAGCGGCAACGCCCCAATGTATTTAACATGGAACTTTTAGGCGCGCATGTGCATGCGGTTGAGAAAGGCGATCAGGGCTTAAAAGATGCCGTAGATGAGGCATTGGGGGCGTGGAGTAAGCAAATTGAGACGACTCATTATGTGTTAGGTTCGGCTGTGGGTCCCTACCCTTATCCGGATTTGGTGCGGGATTTGCAAAGCGTGATTGGCAAAGAGCTCAAAGAGCAGATCAAGGATTATTTTGAGGGCTTGCCTGATATTGGTGGCATGCATTGGTGGGGGGAGCAATGCGATGGGCTTTTTTAGTGCCTTTTTAGAGGATTGGGGGTGTGCGCTCTATGGCGTGGAAGGCGGGGGCAGGGGGACTAATTTGGGCGAACATGCCACGCGCATGCGTGCGGATAAGAAAATGGCGATCGCACATGGATTCCAGAGTATTTTTATCCAAGATGATCAAGGCAACTTGGCTAAGACCCATTCGATCAGCGCAGGGTTAGATTATGTGGGGATTGGCCCCCAAATTGCGTATTTGGAGAGTATTGGGCGTTTGCATTGTTTGAGTGCTAGAGATGAGGAGGCTTTGCATGCCCTGCAATTCTTTGCCAAACATGAGGGTATCATTGCGGCGTTGGAATCCAGCCACGCCCTAGCGGGGGTGTTAGAGTTGAGTAAAAACTTTAAGAATAAAAAGATCATCGCCCATGTTTCTGGGCGTGGGGATAAGGATATTTTCATCACCGCCAAACACGCTCACCCGCAAAGATGGCTAGAATTTTTAGAGCATGAGGCTTTAGAGCTAAGAGAAAAATTAAATTCTTAATGCTTAGAGGATTCGAGTAAAACCTTGATTCCCCCTTTAAGCACGATGGGGTTTTGCATGTCGCTAATTTTGACAAAGCGGACTCCATCGGGGATAGAGACGCTGATTTTAGAGGTGGGGTTTTTCTCGTAGATGAAGTCGCGCATCTGCAAGGAGGAGTCAAAAAAGCTAATTTGGGGTTGCCAATCGGGGTTGGCAATGATGTTTAACTTGCCACTATAAGCCATATCTAGCCAATACTCCCCGCTAATTTCTTTGAGGGCTCTAAAATGCCCGGTGGGGATAATGGTGGTGGCGTTAGCCAGTTTGGGGGTGCGTACTTGGAAGGCATAATGCCAATTTTGCAAATCATCGCGTTTGACATCGCTAAAATCAAAGCCCTTTTTGGCAAATAATTCGCCCAAAAGCGTGGGGTCTAGGGCGTATTCGGTGCTAAAGCCAAAGGTCGCCTTGCTCCAGTCTTGTTTGTGCTCCATCTCTAGCACCATCACATACGAATAGCCCATTAAAGACAGCACGCTTTGGATGGTCTTTAAGAGCAATAGGGGGGAGCTTTGGGCTTCAAAACTCACCCGCAATGTCCCGGGTTGTTTGAATTTGAGGGGCAAGAGACCATTTGCCTTAAGCGTTTGCAATACTTTTCTCACCTGCAAATTGCCTTGTTGGTCGTAAAAGCTATTGGGGTTACTAAAAACCCGATCGATAAAATTGCGGTTAGTCAGATAAAAGCGATCGCCAATGAGATTTTGAATCTTATCCTCTAGCGCGCCCCCAAAAAGGAGGCTTGTGGTGCTGATAGAGAGGATGAGGTATTTTAAGGGATTCAACTAGGGGCTCCGTTTTTTGTAGGTTGAGAGGCTAATGCGGGTGAGTCCATTTTTAGGGGTGTATAAAAAGCGCAAGGGGCGATCCCGATTAGAATCCAAATCTTCCCCATTGGCTTTAATAGATAAATTGCCATGCCCAAAGGCTATGAGCCATTTATGCCCGTGGGTTTCAAAGCTGTAGGTTTCTTTGATGATCGCTTGGGTTTTGTAGTGGGTGTTTAGGTCAATGCGTTCCATCCACACTTCTTCTTTAGGGGTGATCACAATGCTATCAGCTTGGGGCGCTGGAGTGCTCGTCTCTTCTTTTTGGGTGGTTGGGGTAGGTGTGGGGGGTGTTGGGGCTATCTCAGGCTTAGTTGCGGGC